>JBGUQP010000090.1:0-8975 GCA_045131145.1 Lachnospiraceae bacterium
TCCGGGATATCATCGGAATAAGGACCACTGGAATTCGATAATCCTTGACGGCTCAGTACCCGATAAGGATGTTAAGCTTATGATCGCGGAGAGCTATGACCTTATCAGTGACAGCCCGACAAAAAGGATATATGAAGCTGTGAAGAAAATCCCGTACGGTCATGTGGCTACTTATGCCCAGGTGGCCGAACTTGCCGGTGACAGGAAGATGGCCAGGGCGGTAGGCAATGCCCTGCATAAGAATCCGGATCCCGATAACATCCCCTGCTTCAGAGTGGTCAATTCCAAGGGAGAACTTGCCGGTGAGTTCGCATTCGGCGGACCCGGCGCTCAGGCAAGGCTCCTTGAGGCAGAGGGCATTGAGGTTAGTGAAGGCAGGGTTGATCTCGTTAAATACGGGTATCGATATAATTAGGCCTAAGTAAAAAGGGGGACAGTAATGGGTGCGGTAAAGATATGGGAAGAAGAGGTTATCATACCTACATATGAGGTTGGGGCGGCTGACAAAAACCCTATGTTTCTTGAGAAGAGGGTTTATCAGGGAAGTTCCGGGAAGATATATCCATACCCTGCAACAAATGAGATAAGCAGGGAGAAGAAGGATAAGGCATGGAAGGCAGTCTGGCTTGAGAATGATTATATAAGGGTCATGATCCTGCCTGAGCTAGGAGGCCGTATCCAGAGGGCATACGATAAGACAAATGACTATGATTTTGTCTATTACAACCGTGTTATAAAGCCGGCGCTTGTCGGGCTTACGGGACCATGGATATCGGGCGGGATCGAGTTCAACTGGCCCCAGCACCACAGGCCCACGACATACTGTCCGGTGGACTATAAGATAATTGAAAATGAGGATGGGAGCAAAAGCCTCCTTACAGGCGATACGGACCTTATGTACGGGACGGAAGAGCTTACGAAGTTTACCCTGTATCCCGACAGGGCTTATATAGAGATCACGGGGCAGCTCTACAACGGCACGCCCTTTCCGCAGACCTTCCTCTGGTGGGCCAATCCGGCCGTATCCGTTAATGACCACACCCAGTCGGTATTTCCGTCTGATGTTCATAATGTTTATGACCATGGTAAGAGGGATGTATCAGAGTTCCCGATAGCAAGGGGTGAATACTATAAGCATGATTACAGCGCCGGAGTTGATATCTCACGCTATAAGAATATTCCGGTCCCCACATCATATATGGCAGAATCATCAGAATACGATTTTGTCGGCGGATACGATCATGAGAAGAAGGCAGGCCTTCTGCATGTCGCGGACCACCATGTATCACCCGGTAAGAAGCAGTGGACATGGGGATGCGGTGATTTCGGCAGGGCCTGGGATCGGAACCTTACCGATGAGGACGGTCCCTATATAGAGCTGATGACCGGAATGTACTGTGACAACCAGCCTGACTTTTCCTGGCTTAAACCCTTCGAGGAGAAGACATTTAAGCAGTATTTCATGCCGTATAAGGCTGTCGGGATGGTAAAGAATGCGACGATACATGCCGCCATTAATGCAGGACTTAATGAGGACGGCCTCTATGTATGCGTGTATGCAACGCAGGTTTATGATGAGGCTATGGTCCTTGTGTACGATAAAGACGGACGGGTATATGAGGAGAAGACAAGGCTTTCGCCTCTTGATATTTACGAAAAAACAATTCCGGTAAACATTAAGGATAAATACGGCTTTAAGGTGGCCGTTGAATATAAGGGGAAGGTGCTTGTATCCTATGAACCCAAAGATGAAGGAACTCCTGCGATAGCAAAACCTGCCGTGGCCCCTGCTGCACCCGAGGATATGAAGACCAATGAAGAGCTCTTTCTTACGGGACAGCATCTTGAACAGTACAGGCATGCCACCTGGCTGCCCGATCCTTATTACCTTGAGGGCCTTAAGAGGGATAAGGGAGATGTAAGGATCAATAATGCCTACGGTCTCCTGCTTATGAGAAGGAATGCATTTGCGGAGGCTGAACCCTACTTTAGAAATGCGATCAAACGGCTTACCGGGGATGGCATGTTTAATAATCCCTATGACAGTGAGCCCTTTTATAATCTTGGACTTGACCTCTTTTACATGGAGCGCTTCGATGAGGCGTATGATGCCTTTTACAAGGCGACCTGGTCAAACGAACAGCAGGAGATGGCATTTTACTATCTGGCAGCCATCGCAAACAGACGGGGTGATCCGGAACAGGCGCTTGATCTTGCGGAAAAGGGTCTTGTTAAGAATGCCCATAACATAAAGGCAAGGGGCCTTAAGGGCCTGCTCCTTGCAAAGCTTGGATTTAAAGATGAGGCGCGGAAGTGGCTTGGGGATAACCTCCTGCTTAATGCCTTCGATTATTTCTCGATGTATGAACTCCGGTTTCTTGAAGGCTCAGGGGAGGAAGAGCTTGATAAGATAAGGTCCCTTAATCGGGACTTTAAGGAGACTTATTTAAAGACCGCAAGGTGCTATGCCGAGTTCGGTGAATACGATAAGGCGGTAAGGGTACTTGATACATATAAGGGGGATTATCCCCTTATCCATTACTACAGGGGATATTATCTTACTAAGCTTGGAAGAGCTGAGGAAGGGTTAAGGTGTTTTAAGGAAGCCGATAAGAGCGATCCGTCATACTGCTTCCCCAATAAAGCAGAGGATGCCGCTGTCCTTACTGCGGCAGCAGAGTATGATCCAAAAGGGGCGAAGGCATATTATTATCTCGGATGCCTTAATTACGATAAGCTGCAGTTTGATAAGGCCATTGAACTGTGGGAGAAGTCAGAAAGGCTTGACCGTGACTATGCCACTCTTGAGCGTAATCTGGCAATTGCTTATTATAACAAGCGGGGAGATGTGAAAAGGGCTCTTGAGTGTATGGAGCATGCCTTCAGGCTTGATCCCGGGGATGCCCGTGTATTCCTGGAACTTGACCAGCTGTATCAGAAGTTATCCGTATCTCCCGCCGACCGGCTGCTTAAATTCAGGGATAATGCAGGGCTTACGGAAAAAAGGGATGACCTCTATACCGAATTCATTACGGTCCTTAACTTAAACCATGAGTATAAGGAAGCATATGAGAGGATATCATCCCACAGTTTTCAGACCTGGGAAGGTGCAGAAGGGAAGATTACCGCTCAGTTTAAGGTATCACTCCTCTCTCTTGCATGGGAAGATATGAAAAAGGGAGATCATGACAGTGCCTGTGAGAAGCTGCTTACTGCCCTGTCATATCCTGAGAACCTTGGCGAAGGAAGGCTTGAAGGGACCAAGGACAATAATCTTTACTATAATCTGGGTCTTGTTTATGAGGCCATGGGCAGGGGTAAAGAAGCTGAGGATTGTTTTACGAAAGCGACACTCGGTAAGCCGGAACCGGCCGGTGTTATGTATTACTACGATCAGCCTGCCGATATGATACTCTATATGGGTATGGCGCATAAAAAGCTTGGGAATACGGAAGAAGCAGAGAGGCTGTTTAAGGGTCTTATCGATTATGCGGATGAGCATATGGAAGATATATTTATGATGGATTATTTTGCTGTTTCCCTGCCTGATATGTCGGTCTTTGACGCGGATATGACTCTTAAGAACCGCCTGCACTGTCTATATCTTAAGGGACTCGGAAATCTGGGGCTGTTAAGGAAGGATGATGCGCTAAAGGCCTTCAAGGAAGTCCTTAAGGCCGATCCCAACCATCAGAATGCGGCAATATATCTTGGTATGGCAAAAAGTCTATAACGTGAGAGGATAATATATGAACATGGAAACTGAAAGCGCGGACCTTACACCGGTTGTGATCGCCGGCCTGCGTACATGGGAGGATGAAGAGGAATTCGGACGCGCCATGGATGAGCTTGAGAGCCTGTGCGAGGCATGTGATCTTATGGTCGCAGGAACTATAACGCAGGCATTACCGCATCCGGATAATGCCACCTGGCTTGGTTCGGGCAAGGCCGAGGAACTTATGTATCTTGTCAGGGGAACGGAGGCCGAGCATGTTGTCTGCCTGGGGAACCTATCGCCCGCACAGATGAAGAACCTTCAGAAGGTGATCGAAGTACCCGTATGGGACCGGACCAACCTTATTCTTGAGATCTTTTCAAGAAGGGCCAGGACCAGGGAGGCAAGGCTGCAGGTGGAGTCAGCTTATCTTCAGTACATGCTTCCCAGGCTCAGCGGTATGTGGAAGCATTTGGGCCGCCAGAGCGGCGGAGGGGGCAGCAGGGCCAACAAGGGTATAGGCGAGAAGCAGATAGAACTTGACCGCCGCCAGATATCCCACAGGATAAACGAGCTCAGGAAGGAGCTTAAGCAGATAGAAAGAACCCGTGATGTCCAGCGCAGCGGGAGAAGAAGGGACGGATTTCCCCATGTGGCGCTTGTCGGGTATACGAATGCCGGTAAATCCTCACTGATGAACCTGCTTCTTGACATGAGTGACCCTGCATCGGGTAATCAGGAGGATAAGAAGGTTTTTGAGAAGGACATGCTGTTTGCGACACTTGATACATCCGTGCGCAAGATCGATGTTCCGGGCAGGAAGCCCTTTCTGCTGTCGGATACTGTCGGTTTTATAGAGAACATCCCGCATGATCTCATCAAGGCCTTCAGATCGACACTTGCGGAAGTGAAATATGCGGATGTGATCCTTATTGTCATGGATTCATCGGATCCGCATCATGTAATGCATAAGAAGGTTACCGAAGATACCCTTCGTGACCTTGATGTATCGGGCATCCCCAGGATTTATGTATATAACAAGGCCGATCTTCGGGATAAGGATCTGACAGTTGAGAATCACCCGGGCGGGGACAGCTATTATATTTCCGCTCATACCGGATACGGGATTGATGACCTGCTTGATGCACTGTTTAGCCTGTTTCAGTCAGGGAGCCGGATGATCGAAGTATGTATACCGTATACCGACGGCAGTATGCTGAGCCGTATCCATCGTGAGGGCGAAGTTATCGAGGAACGGTTCGAAGAGGATGGAACATATATTAAAGCTGTATGTCCGGCCAGTCTTGCAGATTACATAGAGAATAGCAGATGATATAAAAGTCCGGTAATTATGAGGGTAGGTATTGACAAGCTATGAACATTGATGTACTATGTTCATAGCTAAGGGTTAGCAGAGTCTAACCGAAAGATGGACAGGGACAGGAGGCAGCATGGGAAAAGCATTTACTCAGGAAGAAAGAGAAGAACTGCAGGAGAAGCTAAGAAGAACAGGCCTTAAGCTTCTTGCCGAAAACGGTATAAAAAACATATCAATAAGACAGCTAACGGGAGAAGTGGGTATAGCCCAGGGCGGGTTTTATACCTTTTATAAGGACAAGGATGATTTTGTCGAAGATCTCTTCCTGTTAAGGATAAGGGAGAAAACCGATGCAATGTATGAAAAGAGAAGAGAAACCATTAACGATCCCCGCGGATTTCTTATCGAGCTTCTGTACGGTGAAGGCATGCATCTTAAGAAAAATAAAGCCTTCGTTAACAGCGAGAGCGATACGATAAGTTTTTTTCAGAACAACAGAAGCGACAGGAGCTTTAACCTGTATAAGGCCTTTCTTGAGAGGATGATATCCTTCTGGGAAGAAAACGGTTACAGGATAGAGTGCGATGTCGAAAAGATAATGAGCATTGCACGGGCTGCCGGCGTTATGTTTATAAACTCGGAGCTCATAGGTGAAGAGCATTTCGCCGATATTTACAGGGTTTTCTGTGAGGCGGAAACAGACAGGTTCTTTAAAAGTGAAAAGTATGAAAAACGATGATTCTTTAAAAAGAGAAGACAGGATAAAAAAGCTGACAAGTGAGCCTGTATATCCCCTTCTTGTAAGGATGGCCGTTCCTTCGATGATAGGGATGATAGTCAGTACCGTTTACTCCATGACAGATACCTATTTTGTCGGAAAGCTTGATAATGTTGATCTGACAGCATCCGTGGGGATAGTATTTTCCTTTGTCTCGGTGATACAGGCGATAGGGTTCTGGTTCGGATACGGAAGCGGCAACCATATATCGGGAAGCCTTGGGAAGAGGGATATAGGATCGGCGGAAGGGATGGCAGCAACGGGAGTCCTTATAGCTATACTGACCGGGATCGCCATTGCTGCTTTCGGATTTCCCTTTGCAGACAGGCTTGCCGTACTTTTGGGGGCAGGAAGCGGTGAGCTTCACGCTGCTGCCGTAAGGTATTTAAGGATCACACTGCTGACCGTACCCTTCATGCTCATATCAAATGTTCTGTATAACCAGTTAAGGCTTGCGGGGGCTGGACGTGACTCAATGATTGGTCTGCTTGTGGGAATGGTCCTTAATATGGTACTGGATCCCATTTTTATACTTGTGCTTAAGATGGACGTTGCCGGTGCTTCGCTTGCTTCCCTGGCAGGACAGATAAGCGGATGCATAGTTCTTTTCTTAACTACCGGAAGAAACGGCAATGTGGGGATCAGGCTGTCAAAGGCAAGGCTGAGTTGGGAAAATATAAGAAAGATCCTTACGGGAGGAGCCCCGAACTTTAGCAGGCAGGGGATAAGTTCAGTATCTTCTGTGATACTCAATAATGCGGCGGGCGGTTTTGGAAGTTATGCCATCGCCGCGCTTACCATAGCACTTCGTATTTCATACATTGCATACGCACTGGTCATCGGGTTTGGGCAGGGATTTCAGCCTTTATGTGCAATTAATTACGGGGCGGGCCGATACGATCGGATAAAGACGGCCTTTAAATATGCCCTGGCAACTGTGAGTGCCTTTCTTATCATAGCCGTGGCATTCCTTTTCTTAAAGTCGGATATCCTTGTTGCCGGATTTACGTCAGATACGGATGTTTCACTTCTTGCAATAAGGATGATACATGCCCAGTGTATGATAATGCCCTTCATGGGATTCTATATCTTATGCGGAATGTTCTTGCAGAACATAGGAAGGTTCGGAACGGCAACACTGGTTACCGTGGCAGAGAACGGGACATTCCTGATACCTGCCGCACTTATCATGCCTAAACTATTGGGGCTGAATGGTCTTGTTTACTGCAAGAGTGCTGCAAGCCTTGCGGCACTGATGCTTTCGCTCATCATAGGATCAAGGGCATGGGATAAATATTTGAACAATAATACTTCTGTAAGGGAGGCATTGTAAATGTCAAATAAAATAGTACCGTTTAGTGAGATAAAGAAAGAGGATATTAAAACTGCGGGAGGAAAGGGAGCAAACCTCGGAGAGATGACGGGAGCCGGTATCAATATCCCGGGAGGCAGCGTACTACTTGCCTGCGCCTATGATGAGTACATGACTTTCAACGGGATAGAGCCTGATAGATATGAAAGCGGAAACGATCTGAGGGAAGCGATCAGAGGCGGGGAGATCCCGGAAGATTTAATAAAAGAGATAGAAGATTTCTATACTTCAATAGGCGGGGATGATGTAAGGCTTGCGGTCAGATCGTCCGCAACGGCTGAGGACCTTGATGATGCCAGCTTCGCAGGACAGCAGGAAACATACCTTAATGTGACCGGATTAACGGACCTTATCGATAGGATAAGATCATGCTATGCATCCCTGTGGGGTGACAGGGCGGTAAGCTATAGGAAGAATTACGGTTACGATAAAGAGAAGGTTGCCCTGGCGGTCGTTATACAGAAAATGGTTGAGAGTGAGTCGGCCGGGGTCATGTTTACATCGGATCCTGCAGGAGAAAGAGAAAATGTCCACATCAATGCTTCATACGGTCTCGGAGAGGCAGTCGTATCAGGAATAGTAAGTCCCGACGAATATATATGCGGCAGGGATGGCAGAATAATAAAAGAGATCATAGGGACCAAGGAAGAAGAGATAGTATACAGCAGGGACGATAAGGGGACTGTTAAGATTTCTGTTGATGAAAAGAGAAGGAAGCAGGCTGTCCTTAACAGAGATGTCATTGCAAGGCTTGTGGCAGAGGGTATCAGGATTGAAAAGCATTACGGTCACCCCATGGATATAGAATGGGCTGTAGCGGATGGTGAGATATATATTTTACAGGCCAGGAGCATCACGACACTTAAAGAAAAGAATGCGAAGGTATTCGGTGATGATGACTTTGCCGGATATCCAAAGGTAAAAAGAGCAAAGGGAGCAACGAGAGAGGGCGTGCTCTTTAACCTTGAGAAGACACCGACTCCGTATTACCCGCTGGATCATGATTATGGCGGCCTTGTCGGTGACCAGAAGAATAACCTTTTTAACGAGATAGGCATAGATTTTAAGGGCGGGATGTACCCGATAGATAAGGACGGGGTGTCCTATCAGGGGAATAAGGTAAGGGTAACGAAGAATATTTTTGCGGTTCCGGGATACTTAAAAAAAATCCTGGATATCGACAATAATATAAAGTGTGCGGATGAATCCCTTAAGCGCTGCCGTGATGAGTTCGAACGTGAGAAGGGAAGAACGTATTCAAATGCTGCGGATCTGGGAGCGGCCCTTAAGAGGATGCATGATCTTATTGAGAAAACGGCTTATGACAGGTTCCTGTACGCCCTTTTTCCCAATGCGGTCGAAAGCAGGAGGGTGACAAAAACCCTGAAAAAGGTTGACAAAAGCCTTAACGCATATGATATCCTTGAAGGACTGAGCTATGTGACTGCGGATATAAACCGGGAAATGAAGGACCTGTGTATATACATAGGCAGGGACAGGGAAATGACACAAGCCGTTATGGAGAAGGATTACGGAAAGATATGTGATTCCTATCCCGAACTTAAGGAGAGGCTTGTAAGCTTCATGGACCGGTTTGGGAGCAAGTCTGACTTTAACTGCTATTGCTTTATCGCAAGGACATGGAGAGAGGAACCCGACAGGTTCATAAATGCATTAAGGCCCATGTTAAAAAGCGGTGGTGAGGCGGTTGCATCGAAAGAGGAAAGCGAGAAACATTTCAGGGACCTTATGGACAGGGTGAGAGAGGTCCTGCCGCCTTCAAAATACGGTG
>JBGUQP010000091.1:0-2912 GCA_045131145.1 Lachnospiraceae bacterium
AAGTATACACAGAAAGCTGTGCGGAGGTAAAGTCAGGTTATACGGAATTATCTATTGCAAAGCAGAATTTAATTTCGCAATCTAGTTGTGTTTCTGACGCTCCTGCTTTATAATCTTATTATACACCAAAAAGAGCGCAAAAGCAAACAAATGTTTGTTGGGGTTATGATTTATGGATGATTACAACAGGGGTTCCCATTCCGTATATAAGCTTACCTACCATATCATATTTGTTACAAAATACAGGAAGAAAGTGATCACGGACGAGATCGGTGATTTCATGAAGGATATGGCTGAATACCTGTGCAATCGCATGGACTGTACTCTTATATCCGCTGAGACGGATGAAGACCATATGCATCTGCTTGTATCCATGCCGCCGGATATCGCCCCGGTAAAGCTTGTCAACATGGTCAAGACACAGCTTTCCAAGGAAGTGCGTACCACCTATACTGAGCATGTAGAGAAGTATCTGTGGAAGGATTCATTTTGGAGCGCAAGTTATTTCTGTGCTACTACAGGATCTGTCTCAATGGATACTGTCAAGTCATACATTGAAGGACAGCGTACTGACGAACACAAACGAAAATACGTTAAATCCGGTAAGTACAAAAAAGCGATTCATCCCACAACCGACACGCGTCGGAAGGGGTTTTCTCGCTAACCTATTATAATACTGATTAAGGGATCATTTCCCTGAGCCTTTGCTTAACCTCTTCACTTGTAAATGCAGCATCTATTGAATTATTCAGGATGATCTTTTCCTGCTCACGGGTAAGCCCGTAAGTTCTCTCCATATACCGGAACTCTTCCGCAAGAGTAGTCCCTTCGATACCCATATCATCGGTATTTAGGGTTACTCTTATCCCTTTATTAAGATAATCCATAAAGGGATACTCGAACATATCATCTATGGCATGAGTCTGTCTGTTGCTCGTAGGACACATTTCAAGGAATATACCCTTTTCCTTAAGCAGGTTCGTAACCGCCTCATCCTCATAGCTCCTGACGCCGTGGCCGATTCTCTTCGCACCGTATTCTATGGCAAGCCGGATACTCTCCGCTCCGTCTGCCTCACCCGCATGAATGGTATATGGAATCCCCATATCTCTTGCCCCGGCAAACAATTCCCTGTAATTCTTCGTCGGGAATAGAGCTTCCGCTCCGGCAAGATCTACAGCTACCACTCCACCGTCTTCCACCAGATATTTCGAAGCCAGCCTAAGCGTTTCGTAATTGGCATCATCATTATCTTCTCCCCGCATGCAGCATAGGATCAGATTGGCAGTAAGATTGGTTTCCGACAAGCCCTTCAGCGCAGCCCTTACCGCATCCTCCTGAGTCATACCCTTGTCCGTATGAAGCTGCGGAGCATAACGAAGCTCAGCATACACTACACCCTGCGACTTTATATTATCGCATACAAGGCGGACCGCTTCGCTCAGACCCTCACTTGTCTGCATAAGCGATAAGGGAAGGGCGAAGCATTTAAGAAAGTCATTAAGGCTCGTACATTCCGGCGGAACCGTCAGTAGTCCTGCAAGCTCTGAATCATCCGCAGGAAGCGTAATACCCTGCAGCTTAGCCAGCTTCCTTGCTATATCAACCGTAACAGCACCGTCAAGATGAAGATGCAGATCTATATACTTCATATCTTATCTCCCTACATCTTGGTCCTAAGAAAATCAACCGCATCCGGTGTAAAGCCCTGGCTCTTCCATTCAAGATAGTATTCATCCCTTGACATTTGGGATAACTGAAGTGCATCCATGTTTAACTGAACCCATGCCCTGTCATAATCATTCTCATGGGGATTCACTTCCGTACCGGCACCACCGGTGATGTGCTCAAGTGTTAAATCATTAAGTTTGTTATCGTTTGTCATTTGGTTCCTCCTGTTTTAACAATCTCACATAGCACTGATCTTCATGCTTCCGTCAGTTTCCACTGTAAGTATTTCATCCGGGTAGCCTGTTTCCTCATCGCCGCCCTGAGCGGTGTAGACCATTATTGCCGACATATTACGAGGTTCCAGCCATCCGATCTCCGTATCCGTGTAATTCTCATATTTGGGATATGCTAACACGGAATCTACGCTTTTAACAAAGTCATCAGTGAGAGTGAATGAACTCCATACCGAATCCACTTCCTCATAATAGTGAGCCACAAGAACAGTCTTTTTGTCCTTATGCATAAGATATGCACTGTAATTGGTCCATGGCATCCCGTCTGCCGGACATATCTCCGACGCTTCAAAATAGCGGCTGTTGAATTCAACTCCAAAACCGGAATCGACAAAATCACCGTCAAGCATTATGCTGTTCGAATACCAGCCTATCGAATCCAGGATCCCGTCATCCTCGCAGTCGAAATATGTGTCGCTGCTGTAGCTCATCGGTATGCGCATGATCCATTCATCCGGTGTATCCTTTGCAAATGCATCGTTGAAAATCCTGCCCTCCTTATCAGTGGTAAAAAGAACCGTAGCGCTTGCTTTGTGGATAAGATCATTGACGTTTTCGAACCAGAAGGTTACACCCTGCGGGTCCAGCACCCAGCCGTATCTGTTGTCACTCATGCACTGTCTTATTGCGGATCCCGCATCAAAGGCATCAACACTTAAATTGTATTCACCGGCTATTATCATCATATTTTCAATGACGTTTTTATGAAGTTCCTCCGAGAGTATCTCATAGAACCTGTCCTCGTCGGTGACTATATCGGAAAGAGCGATCTTCTCCCCGCTGTCTGCGTAGAAGGAGTAACCTCGCATCTGCACAAGGTCCCTTTCTCCCATCGGCTCGCGGTACTCATGTACAAAGGAAAACACTTTGTCATCCGCCCTTCTCACACAGATATTGCGCACTGTATCCTTCGTTCCCGAAGCTTTAGCGGCCTTTAGAAATTCATCA
>JBGUQP010000092.1:0-3845 GCA_045131145.1 Lachnospiraceae bacterium
CTTCAGGATACCCACCTCTTTACGGGAACCATACGTGATAATATAAAATACGGCAAACTGGATGCGACCGATGAGGAAGTGATCGCGGCTGCTAAGCTTGCCAATGCGCATGCTTTCATAAGGCATCTTCCTCAGGGGTATGATACGGTCATAACCGGAGACGGAGGGTCCTTAAGCCAGGGCCAGCGCCAGCTTCTTGCGATAGCCCGCGCCGCCATAGCCGATCCGCCGGTCCTTATCCTTGATGAGGCGACCAGCTCCATCGATACCCGTACCGAGAAGCTGATACAGCAGGGCATGGACAAGCTCATGAAGGGACGGACCACCTTCGTTATCGCCCACCGCCTGTCAACCATAAAGAACAGTGACTGTATCATGGTCCTTGAGCAGGGCCGCATCATCGAACGCGGCACCCATGAAGAACTGTTATCGCAGAAGGGTAAGTATTATCAGTTATATACAGGTAATCAGATAGCATCATAATAAAAAATGAGCAAGCAGGTGTACATCATGGGAAAGAGGAACGGGGTTCGACCATTATCGTACGACAGCCTGCAAAGTAAAGGGAGAAAGAATATGGAAGCATACAAAGAAGAATTTATAAGGTTTATGGTAGATTCGCAGGTACTTAAGTTCGGCGAGTTCACACTTAAGAGCGGCCGCAAGTCCCCTTTTTTCATGAACGCAGGGGCATACGTGACAGGCACTCAGCTGCGTAAGCTCGGTGAATACTATGCGAAGGCCATTCACGATAACTTCGGCCTTGACTTTGACGTTCTGTTCGGGCCTGCCTACAAGGGAATACCCTTAAGTGTGGCAACGGCAATGGCCATAAGCGAGCTTTACGGAAAGGATATAAGGTATTGCAGCAACCGCAAGGAGGTCAAGGATCACGGCGATACGGGTATCCTTCTTGGCAGTAAGCTTAAGGACGGCGACAGGGTTGTCATGATCGAGGATGTTACAACCTCGGGTAAGTCGATCGAGGAAACATATCCCATAATCAAGGCTCAGGCTGATGTTTCGATAAAGGGCCTCATCGTATCCTTAAACAGGATGGAGGTTGGTCTTGGCGGCAAGGTCAGCGCTCTTGATGAGATAAAGGATAAGTACGGTATTGAGGCACGTGCGATAGTTAATATGAACGAGGTCAGGGAATGTTTGTATAATAAGCCGATAGACGGAAATATCATTATAGATGATAATATTAATGAAGCACTTGATGCTTATTATGAGGAGTACGGAGTTAAATAATGGCAAGGCCGAGGAAGATACGTAAGAGAAAGAGCTTCATGTTTACATCGAGGCATTATTCGATGCTCAGTATCGTTTCCTTTGTAATGGGGCTGTGTTCGCTTGCCGGAATGGTTGGTTCCATACTTATAGCCTTTGCCGAGAGGGGTAAGCCCCCCGTGCACATCGGCGGTGTCGGACTTTTCGGCATGATCGGAAATGTTGTGGGCCTTATAGCGGCAATGAATTCCCTTAACGAGAGGGATATATTCAGATGGGTGTCATACGGAGCGATCGGGCTCAATACAGCCGGTGCCGTTTTGTGGATATTTCTAATTTTTCTGGGACTTTGATATCGGAGGTTGTCTAAGGTAAGATGACAGAAGAAAGATATAAACTTGTAACAGACAGGATCAGGAGCATTTGGAAGGAGCCGGGGCTTGCTGAACCTTTTGGCAGCTGTTTTAAAGGGATGGCTGCTTTTGTTTTTTGTCTGGATGAAGTGTACCTGAGTGCAAGAGAGGGAAGGATAAGGGATATGTCCCTTGATGCGCTGAGGAGCCTTAATGATAAACTCTATGCGGATATAGTCGGGAAGGCATATGAGAAGAGCCTGTTAAATCCGGGATATATGTCTGCACTGGCGGCAGAGGCCGGCTGTGACGAAGCGCTGCTTAAGTATTTATGTTTCCTCTTTTCCGAGATCCGAGGTCTTATTCCTTATGCGTACGAAGGCAGGCAGGAGATCCTGACTGTTTATTTCGAGCTTTTCGTTGAGATCTACTGTGTTTTTGATGCTGCTGCCCGTGAAGGCCACGGCGTCCTCCCCGGAAGCGAAGAGATAAGACAGTGCATATACTGGTTTGAGAGGGATAACTGTGAAATAATCCTTGCCGACCGGATAGGGGACCAGCTTGATCCACTGTGTGATTTTGCCACCCGCATTGTAACGGACAGCGATCTTACCGATCTTAGGTTTCTTTATTTCTACGGAGAATACATTACCGATACAGAAGAAGAACTTGCCCGGTTCTTAAACGGGATGCCGCAGGATGAGATAGATGCCATGGCCAGGACCTATACGGAAGGTTACAGGATAGGCTTTGACAAGACGGGCAAGGATCTTAAAAAGAAGAAAACGGTTAACATAAGATATCCGATCGGCTTTGAGCGCATGATAAGAGCCGCAATAGGACAGTTTGAAGAGATGGGACTTAAGCCGGTCATTTACAGGGCAGGTTCGCTTTCCCTTACCAAGAACGGTGTGAAGAAGATAGGATACCACGGCGCCATCCCGAATAAGCAGTATGATTACGACCACCGGGAGGATGCGGGGATATATCTGGATAAAGATTATGTAAACCGACGGCTTGACGTGCTAAGGACCGCTTACGAGGACAACAAAGAACTGGCTGCAGGCATGGCGGGTCCGGCGGTCGTTGATGAGTTCGGTGAGGAACCTTTTGCGCCCAAGGAATGCAGGGCAGCAATAACCCTGTCGAAAAAGCAGCAGAAGCTTTCCGTGGAATGTGCTGACAGGACCGGAAGGCTTACCAATGAATATATCAGGGGGGATGAGAGATCCTTTACGATAATTGCCTATCCCATGCCATGTATAGGTAAGGATTTTGCCGGGATATTCAGGGAGACGGTTAAGCTTAACACCCTTGATTACAGGAAATATGAAGCCATGCAGCAGATCATCATAGATGTGCTCGATAAGGCCAGTTACGTACGGATTGCCGGGATGAACGGCAACGAGACGGAGATGATAGTTGCCTTGGGTGAACTTAAGGATCCGGAACATGAGACCAATTTCGAAAACTGTGTTGCGGATGTAAACATTCCCGTCGGTGAGGTGTTTACATCGCCAAAGCTTAAGGGGACAAGCGGGCTTCTTCATGTACCGCGGATATATCTTGCGGGACTTAAATATGTGGACCTGCGGCTTGAGTTTTCCGGGGGCGAAATAGTAAAGTATTCATGTAAGAATTTTGCCGATGACGCGCTTAACAGGAAATATATTGAAGATAATCTTCTTTACCATCATAAGACCCTGCCGCTTGGTGAATTTGCGATAGGGACAAATACCACAGCGTACAGGATGGCCAGGGATTATAAGATAGAACAGCTCCTGCCGATCCTTATCGGCGAGAAGACGGGCCCCCACTTTGCGGTAGGTGATACCTGCTACAGCTATGAGGAAGATCTAAAGTC
This sequence comes from Lachnospiraceae bacterium, assembly GCA_045131145.1. Taxonomy (GTDB): domain Bacteria; phylum Bacillota; class Clostridia; order Lachnospirales; family Lachnospiraceae; genus UBA2868. Next base: position 3,451 of record JBGUQP010000092.1, read on the forward strand.
ATACAATCCGGACGGTAAGGCGATCGTGGCAAGGTCAAATGATTATGCCGACCTTAGGGATACCGAACCCGATAAGGCCTACTTCCACTGTCATACGGATATCACCATACCCTTTGATGAACTGGAAGGAATTTATGCAGTGATGATGGACGGTGAACAGACGGCCATCATAGAGAAGGGATTATTTGTGCTTGAAGGGCTGGAAGAACTGAATGAACCTCTAAGAAAATGATCCGAGTGAAGATCGTCATCTTAAGAAGAGAAACATATTTTGGCAGGTAATATTGTCTGCCGCACTTGCGTGAGAACAGAATGTTGTATATATTTATATGAGATTATAAGGAGGGTATTATGGCAAGAGTAGGTATTGTAATGGGCAGTGATTCCGACATGCC
>JBGUQP010000093.1:0-5577 GCA_045131145.1 Lachnospiraceae bacterium
AAAAGCTATGCTGGATGATATGCATAAAGCCAAGATCGATCCGGCCTGTACGGTGTATGAAGGGCCGGATGCTTTGCAGCAGCCCGCCGGCCGTGTCGGAAATCCGATGGATATAGCGAATATGGTGATGTTCCTTTGTTCTGACAAGGCGGGATTCATAACCGGTGAAAACATCTGCATTGACGGCGGCATGACAAAGCTGATGATCTACCATGGCGACCATGGCTGGACTTTTACGCCAAAGATGGACAGTTCGCCAACTCATGATCATCTGGATGAAGAGTGTGGTATGTCCGTATATATGGGGCGGGGATGATCATGAGAGTTGACCAAAGCTCTCCGGAAGAGGGATCAGCAGAAATGATTATTGAGAGAGTGTAGATAATAACCGGAATATACGGAGGCATTCATGAAAAGAGAATTGGGAATCGCCCGCTGCGGGCTGGCATGCTGCCTGTGTTCTGAGAACGTAACCTGCAAGGGGTGTAAGCGGGATGGATTCATGGAACTGTCCTGGTGCAAGGATGCGGAATGGTGCGAGGTTCGCAGATGCGGGATCGATAAGAACCTGAACGGTTGTTACGAGTGTGAGCCCGCGGAATGTCGAAAGGGCCTGTATGCTGAAAAGATCAAGGCCCGTGCGTTTGCAGAATTTGCCCGGCGATATGGTGTTGAAGAGCTTTTGGATTGCCTTGAACGAAATGAACAGTCGGGTATCGTCTATCATCGTGAAGGAATCATGGGCGACTATGATGAATTTGACGATCTGGAGGAACTGATCGAGTATATCCGAACAGGCAAGAGTACTTTGCAAGAATAAGATTATCTGGAGAAGAACATGCTGTATAGTAAAGGCATTGATCTATGGGAAGACAGGTACGATTTGACGGTCGGTTATACAGCTCATTCGGATTCACTGAAACGGGTGATATGGAGGGCCAAGAAAGGACAGCTGTTCTGAGATTATAGATACCCGATCAGGAGAGCACAGAATGTCGGGTGTCAGTCCATCAGACTGATATACTGATAATACAGTGAGCGAAAGGAGTGGGTAAGATGCAAGGCTGGATTGAGGGATTCCAGGAATCCATCGACTTCATAGAAAAGAATTTGACGGAGGAACTGGACATTGAGGATATTGCCGCTAAAGCAGCCTTGTCACCTTTCTATTACCAACGCATTTTCGGGGCCCTGTGTGGTGTGACTGTCGGAGAATACATCCGTGCGCGCAGGATGACACTGGCAGCTCAGGAGCTTAACGGGAAAGATGTGAAGGTGATTGATGCTGCAGTTAAATACGGCTATGATTCGCCGGATAGTTTCTCCAAAGCCTTTCAGAAGTTTCATGGGATTACACCGTCACAAGCTAAAGAGCCTGGGGCACTGCTCAGATCTTTTGCTCCACTGCATATCAGAATCACTATGGAGGGTGGAACTATGATGGAGTATCGTATTGTTGAAAAAGCACCGTTTACTATTGTCGGAGTGAAAAAACCGTTCCATTCGGACAGCAGTTATCAGGAAATACCAAAGTTTTGGGATGAATGGCTGGCTCAGGGTGAGAACCGTCCTATAATGGGAACATTTGGTGTTTGCCTTGATATGAAAGGAAAGGACTTTGATTACTGGATTGCGGATTTGTATTTCCCCTGGGAAGATGTCCCTGAAGGTTGTGAGACCAGAGTAATCCCTGGCAGCGCATGGGCACAATTTCCGTGCACGATTAAAACACTTCAGGATACGAACACCAGGATCTGGTCAGAGTGGCTGCCTGCACTTCAAGGATACTCGCTTGCAGGAGAATATGATATTGAAGTATATCTTCCTCCGGAAGAGGGATCAGATGATATGAAGGTGTATATCTGGGTGCCACTGAAGAAAGACTGAACAACATAAAGGGGGCCTCTCATCCATAACTGGAAGAGTGGCTTTTTTCCGCTCCAGATTTGTCGTAACATCAATGCGTCTGTTCAATCGGGAGTTTTCGAGTAATCTTAATGCAGCATAACAGACAACGTCGTTTGTATAACAGAAGTAGCAAAAATGCAACTAATGATTTGGCCTGCACTCAATTCTGATTAGAACTGACCGGCCTGTACAGAAACCCTGTGTTACATTTTCAGCTGAGAACCGGGTAGATACTACCGTCTTCTCCACTGAAATATCAACACTGGGTTTTTTGCTTCTGAAGGCACAAATCCAGGGAAAAGTGTTGAAAAGTGAACTTTCGGTCACTATAATAAGAGAACAATAGATCACTGATTTCGGCATGGAGATGCTTATGGCGAAGGATACAAAGGAAAGAATACTGGCAGCTGCCCGGGAACAGTTTTCCCAAAATGGTTATGCTGGAACAAATTAACGCGAACTGAACGCTCTTTATTCGCAGGGTAACTATCCGTCCGGAAGAACATTGATTTTAGTAAAACATGGAAGGACCGAAATGAAAAAGTACTTATACATCACAAAGACCCAGATCATAAAGAGCATGACATATGAGTTCAATGTTTACGGGAACATCATCATGCAGACGATAATCATGATCACCTCGGCATATTTCTGGAGAGCTCTCTATACCGGCCGAAGTGTTGTGAACGGCGTTGACGCAGGCAGCATGCAGACTTACATCATAATATCATCCGCTCTTTCCGTACTCCTTATCACAAATGTCGAAAGAAGGATCGGACACAGCGTTGAAAAGGGATCTGTTGCAAACGATATGATGAAACCGATAAGTCTGTTCGGAATGTTCCTTGCTGAAGACATTGGAAGTATTATCGCTCTTATTTTCCAGAACATGCTCCCGATTCTTCTTATCGGATCGCTCATGATAAAAGTTCCTGTTATGGCAGATATCAGAAATCTACCGATGTTTGTTATATCTGTCGTCGAGTCATTTCTGATCAACTGGCTGATAGCAGCTCTGTTCGGGATGATGGCATTTACGACGATAAACAATAATGCGCTGATCCAGGTAAAAAAGCATCTAATAAGGCTCCTGTCCGGATCTATCATTCCGATATGGTTTTTCCCGGAAGGCGTATCAAAGCTGCTTTCCGCACTCCCGTTCGTGTATATATACCAGCTTCCCCTAAGTATATACATCGGAAGAGGCAACCGGACCAAGATGATATCGCAGATGCGTATCCAGTTTATATGGCTTGTGATCCTATCTGCGCTGTTTTTCTATGCGCAGAGCCGAATAACAAGAAAAGTGATGGTTCAGGGAGGATGATTATGAGAAAATCATTTGATACGCTGCGACATTACCTTGATGTAACCGGCCAGGAAATAAAGATGGCATTTATGACAATGATCGAATATCCGTCACATTTCGCGGGATGGTTCATATCCAACCCGCTCCAGTTCATCATAGGATTTGCAATCATTAAATTTGTCGTAGAGTCTTTTGGAGAAATAAACGGATGGAATTACGGACAGCTTGCATTCCTTTACGGATTGTCCGTAATATCCCATGCTCTGTCGATGATCTTCTTTGTTCAGGGATGGTTTATGGGATGGTATGTGATCGAGGGTGATTTTGACAGGTATCTTACAAGACCGCTCGGAGTCTTGTACCAGTTTTTCTTCACAAACATCAATATCTTCGGGATAACCGATCTTATCCCGGGAGTGATCGTTTTCATATACGGCTGTGCGAAGTCCGGGGTTCAGGTATCCTTCCTGTTCATCGTGCAGGTCATAATCATGCTGATCGGTGCAACACTTATCCGGGGAGGAATCTATATATTCCTCGGAAGCACCTCTTTTCACACGAGAAGCGCAGTTGATTTCGGGCAGTATACACAGGAGATTATGGACAAGACCACGATGTATCCGATATCGATGTATCCTGAGAGTATGCAGTTTATTCTGACATACCTGATCCCGATTGGCTGGGTTTCATTTTATCCGGTATCTTCCCTTCTTGGGATTGATAACGGCTTATCCGGTGGAATGGCCACAGCATTCATCACGCTTGCTGTTGGCCTGCTTGTGATGCTTCTGGCTGGTGCATATTTCAATTCAGGGCTTAAAAAGTACGAAAGTGCAGGTAACTGACAATGATAGACGTTAAGAACTTAAGCAAGGATTATACGATAAAACGCAAAGGTGCCGGACTATCAGGTGCCTTAAAAGGACTCATGACAAGAAACACTGATGTCATCCACGCGGTTAAGAACTTGTCGTTCCACATAGACAAAGGAGAGATCGTCGGATTCATCGGCCCGAACGGCGCCGGAAAAAGTACAACCATCAAGATGATGTCCGGCATACTCACGCCTACAAGCGGAAGTGTGTTGATAGATGGCGAGGATATCACAAAGCATCGGAAGGAAGTTGTAAGGAACATAGGTGTCGTGTTCGGTCAGAGAACTCAGCTCAACTGGGATCTCAGACTTGGTGAAACATTCGAATTGTTAAAGCACATCTACCGCATCGAGAAAACGGATTATGATAAGACGCTGGATGTCATGAACGACATACTTGGCATTAAAGAACTCATTGACAAGCCTGTCCGTCAGATGTCTCTCGGGCAGCGTGTCAAAGGAGATCTTGTAGCATCCATGCTCCATTCTCCCAAGGTTCTGTTTCTTGATGAGCCGACGATCGGTCTTGATGTTTCCGCCAAGTATTCGCTCCGAAAGTTTATAAAAGAGATAAACCAGGTCCGGAAGACTACTATAATACTTACAACACACGATCTGGGCGACATACAGGAACTGTGTGAAAGGCTCATAATCATCAACCACGGCGAGATGATGGAGGATGGAAACCTTAAAGAGATTACTGACAGGATAGCTCCATATAAGACTCTTGTTGTGGAATACTATGATGAAGAAGCACCATCACACGATAAGTGTGAGATGATTGGCCACGAAGGTAATGTTGCCCGCTACAGATTTGCCAAATCCGATATCACTGCCGCGGATATCATCGCTGACCTGTCCGCCAAGAAGTCTCTCAAGGATGTATCTATCGAAGAAGCCGGAATAGACGATATCATAAAGATCGCATATGGCAATTGACGCAAATGCCGAAACCCCTGAGACGAAGTCGAGGTGAGAGAGGATTGATTGTATGGATCACAGTAATGAAGGATCTTACGATGCCTTGACGAAGGCTTGTATCCAACGGAAGAGCTGATCTGTTATGACAGCATCAATCCGATTCAGTATGTATTTCATGAGGATATGGAAACCTGTACGCCGGTCTATACGACTTATTCTGAAGATTATGAAGTGTTTTATCGGAATGCTTTAAATGATGTAGAGAATGCAAAGAAAGCAAGGGAATATGGTGTGTGATCTGTAGATATCTGGTTGAGGGTTTATGACTATAATATAATAGAATTATGAGCAGGAGGTTATTGTGAAGCAATTCGAATATGACGCTGTAATACACGAAAATCCGGACACCGGAGGGGCTTATGTTACTTTTCCATGGGATATCAGGCAAGAATTCGGGAAAGGTCGCGTAAAAGTGAATGCAACATTTGACGGCATTGAATATGCCGGGAGCATTGTAAATATGGGAGTCAAGAATGAGGATGGGTCCATCTGCTATATTATTGGT
>JBGUQP010000094.1:0-2880 GCA_045131145.1 Lachnospiraceae bacterium
AACGTACTGTATCTTACCGCCGTTAGACAGTTCCCAGAACCAGAATTCAAGGTTCTGCTTCTCGATAGGGGTTATATCCTCGGTCACATGACAGTGGAAGGAATTCGATACATACTCACGGTCGGATACATTCTCAACTATACCGTACTTCTTGCGGAACTGCTTAACCTGAAGGCCGCATAAGGACTCCGCCGGGGTTCCGTATATAGCATAGAGATGACCGTCCTCTTCCTTGAATTCATTTATCTTTTTGTTGATATAAGTTAAGACCTCAAGGGCAAACTCACCGTCTTCAACCAGTGACTTGCCGTTATATAATTCCTGAAGCTCGTTAAATGCCGTTATCCCGAAGGATGCTGTAGCCGACTTAAGGAGAGGCTTGATCTTATCTGTAAGCTGAAGATGTCCGCCGTAGAAGCCGCCCTCACAATAGGCAAGTGGATTGGTCGACGCACGCATCTCGCCAAGGTAAGCATAAGTCCTCTTGTGGAGTCCTCTTATAAGATTCAAATAATAATCAAGCACCTCGTAGAAGTCCTTGCTCTCCTGACGGGACTTGGCAAGGATCATCGGCAGGTGGAGGGATACGGCACCGATATTGAACCTTCCCACGAATACCGGAACATCCTTATCGTCAGCAGGATGCATTCCTCCCCTCTCATACCAGGGGGATAAGAAGGCGCGACAGCCCATTGGGGATATTATCTTGCCGTACTGCTTATACATGCTGGCTATATAACCCTTACCCGTAAGGCTTAACCAGTCGGGATACATGGTCTTGCTTGAACACTCGACTCCCGCTTCAAACACGTCCTCAAGCTCCTTGCCCGGGCCGTGAAGGTTCTCGTCATATAAGAATACGATCTTGGGGAAGAGAACCGGCTTCTTGCATTCAGCCTTACCCTGACCCTTGCGCCTTACATGAAGCATCGTGATCGTGGCCAGCTTGGCGAACCTGCCCGTTCCCGTTCCTGCCGTCACTGTGATAAAGGGATAGTCACCCCTTGAGCTTGCAACCGTATTGAACTTGTATTCCCAGCCCTGGAAGCCCTGTTCAAAGTCACGCTCAACATCCTTGTAGGCAACCTCCTTGGCCTTCTCCTCATCAATTCCGAGGTCAGTGTATTTCTTAATATATTTATTGTATGATTTCTCGGCATACGGCTCCAGGATAAGGTCTACAGAAGGAACCGTAAAGCCGCCGTACTGCTGGGATGCGGCCGAAAGAACAATATCTCCTATAACATCGAAGCAGGTATCAAGGGCCTTGGGTTCGTTATACCAGATATTACCCATCTCAAAACCGCCCTTAAGTACCGTCGCAACATCAAAGAGGCAGCAGTTCATGGTATCACGTCTTGCGGACATATCATGCACATAGATATATCCGTCACGACAGGCCTGGATCTCCTCGGTCGTCATGAAGAACTTCTGATATAATTCCTTGTTAAGCTGGTTGAAGATAAGGCTCCTCTTGGTTGATACAAGGGCCGAGTCGGTGTTGGCGTTCTCCTTGTCGCCGACATACATGATCGACTGACTCTTCTTATAAACATCATCGAGCATCCTTACGAAGTCCTGCTTGTAGTTCCTGTAGTCCCTGTACGACTTGGCTACAATGGGCTTAACTTCCTCAAGTGCACTCTCGACTATATTGTGCATGATGGGAATTGGTATCTCATCCACATCGAGCTCATCCACACGCTCGACAACCTTCTCACATATGAAGTCCTTCTCCTTCTCCGTGAACTTGGTAAGGGCCCTGTAAGCCGACTTGCCGACAGCATCAATGACCTTCTGTACATTGAAGGCTTCCTTCGTTCCGTCCTTCTTGATCATATGTACATCGCGTTTAGGCCTGTAAAGCTGTGAGTAATTCTTCTCAGTTACCTTCTCATCAACCGTTCCCATTGTTTCCTCCATCCAATATATTGTATAATTATTGTTCAAAATAAAATGTCGGGCACTAGATTTAGTACCCGACATTTAATATACCATTGATAAGTCAACCTGTAAAGGTGATAATAATTTAATAACGCTTAAGATTATTGGAAAGGAAGTCCTTCATCCCCTCAACCGCAGCCTTGGGGCTTGTCAGCCTTATTTCGGGCCCGACCGAAGCTACCCATCCGTAGAACTGACTGCTCAGTACAGCCTCGGTGTGAACGTTCAGCATACCTCCCTTACCACCTGTTATCTTAATGTCCTGCCCGAACCTGTCAATAAGGATGCCAACCTTCTCCTCCGGGCACTCCAATCCGACAGTCATCATCTTACCGCCGAACATACCGAACATCTTGCCTGAATATGCATTCATATCAAGCTTGTCTGCAGGTTTCTTACGCCTGGTACCGGTAACGGAAACATCCTTCATTTTATCTACCCTGAAATGCTTGACCATATCAGCTTCATGATCATAAGCAACCAGGTAATAGTATTCATCGTCCCAGATAAGGGTGAGAGGACTTACCTCATAATCAGCTCCGCCCTTCCTCGGCTTAAGCTTAACATCCTTAGTCCATTCACAGTACTTGAAAAGTATGGTCTTATTCTCACGGATCGCGGTATTCACAACATCCACGGAATAAAGGATGTCCTCATTCTGCATCTTCATACGGTTGATGCTGTATAACTGCCTCTTTAATTCATCCGCATCATAGTCACTCGCAAAAGAAGTGATCTTCTTAACTAGCTGGTCGGACTTTTTCTTCGTAATGAACTTCGAAGACATAACAGCGTCGATCAGAAGCTTAAGCTCTGCAAGCTCGAATTCCCTGCTTCCCATAAAGAAGCCCCCGTCACGGCCGTTAAGCTTAATGATGTAGTAACCGTATGTGGCGATCATCTCCACATCGCTGTATATACTCTTCCTCAAGGCTT
>JBGUQP010000095.1:0-2103 GCA_045131145.1 Lachnospiraceae bacterium
ATGATGTTCAGATAGGGGATATACTGATGATCTGCCCTGCTGTCCTTCACGAGATCTTCTCTCCCACTCCGGGTGACAGGGTTTATATACAGGCTGATTTTTCAGGTATCATTTCCCTTAAGGAAATAGAAAAGGCCTTTCGCCTTATGTCTCCGGCTCTTCATGTTAAGAAGAATACCTGCCCGCCTGATATATATGATAAGCTGTGTGATTATTTAGATAAGATCATGAAACTGTATTTCGGTTCCGTTCATAATGAGGATACTGATAAGGTTCCTGAGGACGAAAGCTTTATAACCTTTACCGAACTCGAACCCTATGGTGAGCTGGAAATATATTCAATCCTGATGCAGTTTATTGCCTTCTGTGCCAAAAACATAAACCTCTTTCAGGGGCCGGATCCGGTCTCTTCTTCAGGCTCCTTTAAGAACAGTATTTCCTTAAGCAATGTATGCGCCTATATCTCGGAGCACTTCACCCAGGATCTGTCCCTTGAGAGCATCTCCGAATACGCTGGCTTCAGCAAGTATCATTTCGAGAGGATATTCAGGGAATACACCGGTGTGACTTTCTATCAGTATCTGCTTCAGATGCGGATAAACTATGCCCAGACCCTTTTATCGAATCCCGAGCTCTCCGTTACGGATATTTCCGACCAGGCGGGCTTTGCCAGCTGTACGGCCTTTACCCGCGCCTTCAAAAAGAGCACGGGTTATCCGCCGTCACAATTCAGGCTGCTCAATGAGGAGAAACATCCGCTTAATGCAAATCCGCATTTTGCCGAATTTCTGTAATGCCGGCTATTCTCCGGCAGACTATGGTATCCATGCAGTGGAAATGGGGGATCCCGCCGCTCTTATCCTCGAAGATCGTCTCATCTATCCGTTCCACCTTCCAGTCGGCAAAATACGTGAACAGCTCGCCCGTCTTCCACATTCTCCGCAACCAATGTCCAGGACCTTTTTGTCAGGCGAGGGCGGGCAGAGTTCTATCAGTTCATCCAGAAAATCACCGGGTTCCAAACCCCCAGTAATATCCCTCTTCCTCATACCATTTTTCATAATTCGTTCTTATACTCATTTTGTTTACCTCCGTAGGCAAAATTCCAAAACCCTGTCATAAAAATCCTTCGCCTCTTCAAAGGCTCCGTGACCAAGTCCTTCATACACAAACAGTTCACTGCCCGCGATCCCGTCTGACAATTCTCCGGCCGCATCATTTCCTACCGTATTATCATCACTTCCGGAAATAATAAGCGTCGGACAACTGATCTTAGACAACTCATCCAGCACATCAAAATTCATGATCGCATCTGCATTTTTCAGAAAGCGGTCATATGTTGAAGGTTTCGTAAATCTGGCGATCACCGGAAAATACTTCCTGTTCTTTTGCAGGAATTCGTCTGAATACATCTTTTCCGCGGTATCCACCATCAGCATTCTATGGTCTCCGCGATCAGCCATTTCAATCCAGGAAGAAACAACCTTCTTTACAACTTCATTAGCATATGGCGCTGTAACAGTAAGTATCAGACGCTCAACAGCTTCGGGATGTCTGATGGCAATACACTGTGCGATCATGCCGCCCTGAGATACCCCCAAAACACAGGCCTTCTCAATTCCAAGATTCTTCATTGCCGCAACCTGATCATCTGCCATATCCTTTATGCTGTACCCTTTAGGTATATCATTCTTCCTGCTGAACATATAGACTGTGAAGTCATGAAAGAACTTTTTATATGGCGGAGATAATATCATCGCTTTACCCTTAACGGTTGCCAGTCCGTCTGATAATCCCGGCAGGACCACCAGCTTTTTTTCTCCGGTTCCGAAAGATACATAATACATATCCGTATCGCCGATCTTAACGCATCCGTTTTTAAGATTCTTATCCATTACAGTCCGCTCCCTTACATTGCCAGGTTCCCGATCATCACCCCTTGAAACAACACCAAAAGTATAGCATAAACAAGCATAAAAGGACACGGTTTATAAAGCCGGGAAAGCGTGCATATGAAGCTAGCGTAAAGTTTTACTTGGAAAATTAAATATTCAGAAATAAAGAACACCTCTTCTGTGATAAAGTATTAATCGCCAAAAAAAT
>JBGUQP010000096.1:0-2302 GCA_045131145.1 Lachnospiraceae bacterium
TATAAGAACTGTGACGGTTCGTCCATGATCGTATGACGGCGAACGAACTAAAAAGAACAGGATTAAGAAAGGAAAGCCACATGGGAAAGAAAAGTCTTATAATCAACCCCGGTTCCACCTCCACCAAGATCGGTGTATTCGAGGACGAAACCTTATTATTCGACGAGACCCTCCGCCATTCAACCGAGGAGATCGCTAAGTACGCATCAATAGTAGACCAGAAGGACTTCCGTAAGGAAATAATCATGAACTTCCTTAAGGAGAAGAACTTTGACATCAATTCGCTTGACTTTATCGTCGGACGCGGCGGAATGCTCAAGCCCATACCCGGCGGTACATACGAAACGACCGATGCGCTTGTTGAAGACCTTAAGGTTGGTGTATCGGGCCAGCATGCATCGAACCTTGGCGGTATACTTGCTAGGGAGATAGGTGATTCGATCGGGGTTCCTTCATTCATAGTTGACCCCGTGGTCGTAGACGAGCTTATGCCTATCGCAAGGTATTCGGGAGTTCCCGAGCTTCCAAGGAGGTCGATCTTCCACGCGCTTAACCAGAAGGCAGTGGCCAAGAGATATGCCAAGGAAGTGGGGAAGGCATATAAGGACCTTAACCTTATCGTGGTTCACATGGGAGGCGGTGTTTCGGTCGGACCTCACAAGAACGGAAAGGTAATAGACATATTCAATGCCCTTGACGGTGACGGCGCATTCTCACCCGAGAGAGCAGGAGCGGTTCCCGTAGGCGATCTTGTCAAGATGTGCTTCTCGGGTAAATATACAGAAGCCGAAGTATATAAGAAGCTTGTAGGCAACGGCGGTTTCAATGCTTACTGCGGAACCAATGACATGCGCGATGTAGATAAGATGGTTGAAAACGGTGATGCAAATGCTGCCGAAGTAAGGGATGCATTTATCCTTCAGATAAGCAAGAACATCGGAGCCATGGCCTGCGTGCTTGAAGGCAAGGTAGACCAGATAGTTGTTACCGGCGGTATTGCATATGATAAGTATGTGGTTGAAGGCCTTAAGAAGCGCTGTGAGTGGATCGCTCCTTTCACGGTATATCCCGGAGAGGATGAGCTCCTTGCACTTGCTCAGGGCGGACTGGCCGTTATGAACGGTGAAGAAGAAGCAATGAAGTATTGATCTTACGATATAGAACGTCCGTGCCGAAAGGTGCGGACGTTATTTATCATGAGGGGAACCACGAAGTGGTGGAGTCCTTATGATGCCTAAGCGGCGAGCGTATTCAAAAGAATTACGGAGTAATTCTTACATAATTAATCATGAGGGAACAAAAAATGTCAGAGAAAAAATACGGAAAATCATTCGGAGACCTTAATTCACTCAAGCAGAACTTCTTCAATAATAACGACGGCATGCTCAAGATGGCTGACGGAATGGCGGATATCATAAATGCCCAGCCTGTCAGGAAGGTCTGCAAGATATGCGGGACTCCCCTTGAGCGAAGTGCCGGAGGGAAAAGGGCAGAAGGTCACGGAGGCTGTGTCGTTAAATCCCATAATATCGATTATATCGTGTGTGGGAAGTGCGGCCACCTTAATTCAGCCAATGAGGATACGGATGATTTTGCCTCCAAGGTCTATGTTGAGGATGACTATTCCAAGAACTATTCCATGAAGGATAAAGAGAATTACGACCGCCGTATGAATATGATCTATGTTCCCAAGGCGCAGTTCCTTATCGACAGTCTCAAGAAGGATGGCATAACCGGTGATGATATCAGGGATCTTGATATAGGAGCAGGCTGCGGGTATTTTGTTGCGGCCATGCATTCTTTCGGAATAGAGTCAAAGGGTATCGAGGTGTCGGCTACAGAGGTTGAGCACGGCAATGCCATGATCGGTGACGGTGAGGAAAGCTTCCTTAAACATGTGGGACTTACGGATTCGATTGACTATATCAAGAATACTGACGCCAATGTTATCTCGGCTATCGGTGTACTTGAGCATCTTATACATCTAAGGGAAAACCTTGATGCAATACGCGAAAATAAGAACATCAAATACCTGTATGCATCGGTGCCCATGTTTTCGTTTTCGTGCGCCTTTGAGGCAGCCTTTCAGGACTGCTATAACCGTCATATGGGCGGTACGCATACCCATCTGTTTACAAACGAGTCGATACAGATGATGGCTGAGTCCATAGGATTTGAGGTGGCATATGAATGGCGGTTCGGATCGGATATAAATGACCTCTACCGTTTCATAAGCGTTTCGATGCGTAAGAACGGGAATGAGGAGTTTGCGGATATGTTCGCCGAGAAGTTTACACCCCTT
>JBGUQP010000097.1:0-5548 GCA_045131145.1 Lachnospiraceae bacterium
TTTCTAACTCTTCCACCGCCGGTGTGACCAGCTGGTCAAAAAGATCACTTTTATCCCGGCAGTGCCTGTAGATCCCGGCTGCAGTCATCCCGCAGCGATCACCTATCTTTCGCATGGAAGCTTTCTCAAATCCCATCTCCAGAAATTCTTCCCTGGCCGCCGTCATGATCTTTGCATGGTTTTCCGTTTTATCTCTCGGCATGTTCCCTCCGCTAACATTGTATGCTAACACTGTTAGCCAACAGCTATAAACTATCATACTCTGATCATTTTGTCAACGGTAAACATAATCCATTATGCCGGATTCTTTGCAACTTTCCATGTGGCTGCCTTACTTCGCTCGGCTATAAAGCTCTTGTATATGCCTTCTTTTTGAATCAGTTCTTCATGAGTACCCTGTTCCGCGATCTGTCCCTTATCGATCACAAGGATCTGGTCCGCATCCCTTACGGTCTTTAATCTGTGAGCAATCATCACGATGGTTTTTTCTTTGGTAAGAGAGTCTACCGCCCGGATCAGTTTCTCCTCATTTTCCGGATCCACATTGGCAGTTGCCTCATCCAGTATGATCACGGGTGCGTCTTTCATAATGGCTCTTGCTATCGAGATACGCTGTCTCTCCCCGCCGGACAGGCTCACACCTCCTTCGCCTATCACGGTATCATAACCATCAGGAAGTTCCATTATAAATTCATGACAGCAGGCTTTCTTTGCCGCCTCCATAACTTCATCGCGGCCGGCATCCGGTCTTCCGAAACGTATATTATTTTCTATCGTATCACTGAACAGATATACATTCTGGAATGCGCAAGAGTCACTTCGATCTAGTCCACTCTTTCGCAGATGATATTCTTATATTCACCGGATGAACGTGCCTGTACCGCTCCCAGCGGCATAGTTCCAAGTTTTTTAAGCAGCAACTTCCTTGCATTTCCGAGCAGTCCGAAGGTTGCTTTGTGCGATGTTGATGTGGACAGTCCATGAAATATATATCTTAATATCCAGAGTACTCCTATCTGTATACCCCTTTGGATATAAAACCCTGTCTCTGTCCTGCCGCCGACCAACTCCCTGATCACCACAGCCAGACATACATACGTAAGCAGCATACAGGCTACTCCCAGCATTTCCAGTATAATGCTCAGTAGATAAGTTCCTCTTTTACCTTTGGTGAACCTCCATAACCAGCTGAGGGTGTTTTGGTTCAATACACTTTGTTTTTCATCTTGCATTTTATTGTCCTTCCTTTGTTTATATCTTTTACAGTTAGCATTCGCTAACTCTTATGTTTAATATATGCCCCGTTTTTACCCGGGGCTTTAACATACTCAGATGCCAAACAACGCTTTCCAGGCCGGTTCATAAAACTCCTGCAGCGTTTTTGCGAAATGCAGGGCCTTTTTCCTGTCCAGTCCGTGTATAACAGGCTGGAAATATGCTTCAACATATGCACTGGTCAGAAGATGCAGCTCTGTCGGATCCACCCGTTTTACCGGACAGCCATTCTTTTTTAACACTTTCATATATCTGATAGTCGCTTCTTCTTCAATGCTTGCTACCTTGTGAATGAAATCTTCGTATTTGCTTCCTTTTGCACATAATACAATAAGCTTAAACTCCTCAAGATGATCATATATATACTCCATCTCGCGAAATGCACCATCATCAGCTTCCGGCTTCTCATCATTGTCAATATTAACGTAGTATTCACTTTCGAGTCTGCGATACAATTCGTGAAAGCCTTCTATCACAGGTTCCACCAGGGAAGCGAACATTTCCTCTTTATTTGGAAAATGTTTGTAAATACCGCTGACCCGGATCCCCGCATCATCTGCTATCCTTCTTAGTGACGCATCGTTGTAGCCGTATTTAAGAAACTCTTTTCTGGCTGCATCTACTATACGTTTGTGGCTTTCTGTTTTATCCTTTGCCATCCTGCACCTCATTTTCCATTGAGCAAAAAGAGAACAGCGTTCTCTATCATGTGTCAGAGTACACTGTTCTCTATTCTTTGTCAAGCAGTTTATGGATTTTTCCTGATTCTCAAGTCAGCAGCTTCGTCATATCCTTAACACCAATTGCTATGGTTGAGGCATTATGCAGAAGGGCTGATGTTCCCGGCGGGATAATACCCAGTAATCCCAGTAGGATGAGACCGGTATTGAAACCCACGATCGTTCTGTAATTGAAGCTGATCCTCTCCATCAGCCGGTCGCTCAGTTTCTTTAGTACAACCAGGCTGTGAAGGTCATCTGAGCTTATCGTGATATCGGCGATCTGTCTGGCGATCTCTGCCCCTTCACTGATCGCAACACCCGCATCCGAAGCGGAAAGTGCCGGTGAGTCGTTGATCCCGTCTCCGACCATTATAACCTTTAAACCTTCTTTCTTCTTATCCTCCACGTACCGGGATTTATCTTCCGGAAGTACTTCTGCATGGCATTCATCCACACCGACGATACCTGCGATCCGTTTCGCCGTACGCTCACTGTCGCCTGTCATCATGACGATACGGGTTATGCCTGCGTCTTTAAGTGCGCTTACTGCTTCTTTCGCATCATCACGGACCGGATCCTCAATAAGGATCACCGCTGCAAGTTTTCCGTCTTTTGCGTAATACAGATGAGAATACTCATCCGGCAGCTGGTCGAATTCATTCTTTTTGTTACCGGGTATGGTCACACCCTCATCCTCGAAGACAAAATGATAGCTTCCGATGATAGCCCGGCAGTCGTTAATTTTCGACGATATTCCATGCGCCACAACATATTCCACCTTAGTGTGCAGTTCATCATGTGTAAGATTCGCATCTGATGCTGCCTTTACCACGGCGTTCGCAATGGAATGCGGGAAATGCTCTTCAAGGCATGCAGCCTCACGCAGCAGTTCGTCACGGTCTTCTCCGTTAAATGAGATCACATCTTTTACAGCAGGTTGCGCTTTGGTAAGCGTACCCGTCTTGTCAAACACGATCATATCCGCTTCAGAAACTGCTTCTAAGAATTTCCCTCCCTTAACGGTAACTCCATATTCTCCCGCCTCCCTGATGGCAGACAAAACAGAAATAGGCATCGCAAGCTTGAGGGCACACGAATAATCAACCATCAGTACAGATACTGCCTTCGTGATATTCCGGGTAAAAAGGTATGTCAGCGCAGCTCCTGCAAAAGTGTACGGAACAAGCCTGTCCGCAAGCCCTTCAGCCTTACTTTCCAGTCCTGATTTCATCTTTTCAGATTGTTCGATCATCCGGACGATCTTCTCATATCTTCCGTTTCCGCCTGTAGCGGTTACCCGTATCGTTACCTCACCTTCCTCTACGACAGTTCCGGCAAATACGCTTGCGCCTTCTGCTTTTCTTACAGGAATCGCCTCTCCGGTCATGGCAGCCTGGTTTATCATTCCGTCTCCCTGCACTACCACACCGTCGAATGGTATGATATTCCCCATACGGACCACTACAAGATCTCCGGTTTTGATCTTATCAACATCTGTCTGTATCTCATTCCCGTCTTCGATCTTCCAAACCCTGCTGATGTTCAGGGACATCTGTCTTGCCAGATCAGTGGTACATTTCTTATGCGTCCACTCTTCCAGGCTGTCTCCTATATCCAGCAAAAACATTACCGAGGCGGCCGTGGAATAATCTTTTACCAATGCAGATGCGCTTATCGCTACGGCATCGAGAATTTCTACCTTGAGTTTTTTCTCAGGGATCGTCTTAAGCCCCCGCCATATATAACGCAGGCTTTTCATGCAGGTTAATGCTATCCTTGCCGGAACCGGCAAAAAGAGCTTTTTTCCGTAATGCCATACGATCGACATTACGATATCTTCATAATACTCTGCATTCATCTGCCTTGCAGAGCTTTCGAAGAAGCTTTCCGGTACTTCTGTTTTATCAGGTGAATACTCGCGTATGATCCTTATGATCTCATCACGGCTCCCGGAATACCTGATAACAGCATCCGCTGTACGTTCATATACAGTCGCCTTTTCTATGCATCCAAAGCTTTCAAGATAATAAAGAAGTGTATCAGCCTCCCTGAAACTAAAACGCGGCTTCTTTAAATGAATACGTATCCTTCCGGGAATATCATGTTTTATAACAGCATCCATTACTCACACTCTCCATTCATGCTTCGGTGATCTCTTCTTTGATCTCAGACTCCTGCTCCTTTTGGGCCCTGTCATTATTGATCTGCTGTGCGTCCTCATAAATATCCTGACAGTTTTCCTGAAGAACCGTCGCCTGATCCACTACAACATCCTTTGCCCGAAGAACCGCAGCAGTGCAATGTGTATAAACCTTCTTTGCATCCTTGCTTGACAGGATCTTAACTCCTGCTGTCCCGGCCAATACTCCTCCTGCGAAAATACCCAATTTCCTCCAATTCATTTGAACTCTCCTTTCTCGTAAGTTGATATTTTTAGTGAAACTGTGTCACTTCTAAACAGATAATGCTTCTCAAAATTCCCTTATGAGATCGTACATATGAGACTTTTTAATGCATCTACATCGGATTATCTATCTGATCTGGAACAATCCAGTACAAACAGGCTTTCCAAGGATCCCGTAAGCCCCCATAAACATCACTACGCCAATGCACAAAAAAGAGGGGATTATCAATGCTCTTCCGACATTTCCAAATGCTTCGATATAGCTGTTAAGTTTATTGAATACGACATTTATTCTGTCAGCCCTTTCACCAGCCTCTCCGGCTGGAAAGGCGCAAGGCCGCCATGTCCTGCATTCTTAACCAGCTTGAATCCGGTCCGGGGAAAGAACTTCTTCATATATCCGATATCTGCTTTCCTGTCTTTTGTCTCCGCATCCGCACACCAATATTCTATTTTCCGGCATTCTGTATGCGGTTTTTTCGGCATCTTATAATTGTTGCAGGAATCAAAGGTGTTCCAGATCGTTCTGTAACTGATCATCGCAAGGACCTTTGCTGCATACTGCATATCTTCCTTCGACAGTTCATCTGTCGAAAACGCCTTTTCGAGTAATTTGATCCCGCCAAATTTGCCCATAGAGATCAGCAGAAAATCCTTAACTGCGATAAATCTTGTAATAAGCCACGGAAGCTGATAAGGAGTTATTCCGCCGTCAATGACAGCCTTCTTAATCTTTAATCGTTTATCAAGCAGCAATCGGATAACTATGGATCCTCCCATGGAGCATCCGTAAATGCAATGAATCTCAGTCAGATTATTCTGTATGAGCCAGTTAGCAAGGTCGTCCGCGATCTCCTCTACTGACGTAAAGTCACTCTTTTCATCCGGATCATATCCCGGAAGCGCCGGTATTACCAGATGATAATCTTTTTCCATCAAAGGGATCACATACTCAAAGTAATCCCACATCACTACGGAAGGATGGATAAGGACTATCGTTCTTTCGTTTTCTTTTCCAAATTCATGAATAGTCATTACTATACTTTACTTTTTAGCGATAACAGTTATCCACGGTTTACTCTTATGATGATCGGATCTTATCCTGCTAAATCCCGCGCTTTTAAGAGCATCTTCTATTTCCTCCCCA
>JBGUQP010000098.1:0-2717 GCA_045131145.1 Lachnospiraceae bacterium
ATATGACCTCTCTTCTATGATAAGTCCTTTTTCTTTAAGATTTTTATACTCATCTTCTGTTACAAAATTATATGTGACACCGTCTTCCTCTCCCTCTCTTTTTGGTCGGGTAGTGTACATGACAACTCTTTTCAATTCATCTGGGTACTTACTCAGCAGCTTGTTGTATATTGTATCCTTGCCTGTCGAGCTCTTACCCATAATATAAAATATCTTACCCATTTAATATTCCCGGTTTGTTCCTGTCAGAATCCTTATCCTTCCATCTTTTGTAAGTCCCTGTACTTTCAGGTTCCCTCTGATCGCTTCAGTTATCCCCTCAATATGTTCTTGTGATATTTCTTCTCCCGGAACAAGAATCGGGATCCCCGGTGGATAAAGGGATATATAGTCTGTACTTATAAAGCCCTTTGCTTGTTTCAGATCTATATCCTCTCCTATGAGATCAGGAACCCTGTATACCGGCATTATCTGTTTTGCCCTTCTTGTATACAGTCTGCAGACAGTGTCCGTTTGATCGGTATTTCCTTTCTTATTGCTATTTGCACTGACAATCTTCTCATCGATGCATTTTATAGCATTAATGATCCTGTTAAAACCATTATGTGTATCCATTATGGTCAATATCATCAGGACATATGTATCTGCTGCCATTTCCGGCTGGATCCTGTATTCATTTCTTAAGATATCATAAAGGTCTCTTCCTGTAATATCGGTTCCTTTAGTTGAAATTACAAGCTTTCCGGGATCATGATCATATATCCCTTCTTCCGACTTGATAAGTTCGCTGCTAAAATGTCTTAAACTTTTCAGATCCTTAAAAGATGAATCCAGCTTTTTAATCCGATCCTCAAAGTCATTATAAAGATCCTTACCTTTATTCCCAATAAGGCTCATACACCAGTCAATGCCTGCCATCAAAAGATATGAAGGTGAGCTTGTCTGATAAATCCTCAGCTTTTTCCTGATATTTTCCCTGTTTACATTAGACCCGTTAATATGTATAAGCGCTGTCTGTGTCGGTGATGGCAGTGTTTTATGAACACTGTGTATTACTACATCGGCTCCCTCTTTTACAGCCGAATCCGGAAATCCTTTACTGAAGCCAAAATGAGCTCCATGAGCACTGTCCACTATAAGTATCTTCTTGTTTCTGTGACATATCTTAGATATCTTTGATATGTCAGAGCATACACCTTCA
The DNA here is from genome assembly GCA_045131145.1 of Lachnospiraceae bacterium. GTDB lineage: Bacteria > Bacillota > Clostridia > Lachnospirales > Lachnospiraceae > UBA2868. Next base: position 1,202 of record JBGUQP010000098.1, read on the forward strand.
TAAGTCGGAGAAGTTATAACAACCACTCCTGCATCCGGATCCCTGTTTATCGCTTCTTCTATATCGGATGGGCTTATTCCTCCCGGAAACCCAAAATCTTCCATATATTTGGGATAAACATATCTGCACTCCAGTCTGCCTTCAGAAACCGCATTATATACGGACCTGTGGCAATTCCTGGCTATTATGATCTTGTCACCGGGTTTTGTTGTACCAAAAATGGCACTCAGCACCCCCAGGGTTGAACCTCCAACAAGAAAATGTGTCTCTGAAGAACCATACAGGTCAGCTGCATATTTTTCGGATTCCAGTATTATTCCTTCAGCATCATGCAGATTATCAAATCCGTCAATTTCGGTAATATCATATCTCAATGCTTCCCTAAGAAAGCCGTCAGTGATATTTCCCTTATGTCCCGGCATATGAGCGGGATAATACCCTTTCTTCGGATATTCAAGAAGGGTCTCATACAGTCTCTTCATATCCCCTTCCCATGTCCTATCTTGACAGGAAATACTCATCCGTTATCTGATGATTGTTTTCATCAAGTGTAGATTTGTATTCATCAATAAGATGATCGTATTTCCCGAGATTTATATCTATAACTGCCTTAAGCCGGTTTTTATCCCATAATGGGCCTCTGGTTATAAGCTTAATAACCTCATAGTATTCCTTGAGGCTCTCATTTTCTATCTCATTATCCCCGTAAAGGACAGTTTCATTATATCCTACGGGTGCTTCTCTCCACATATGGCCTATCCGCCAGTTATCCTCTCTTACAGCAGGAAGCTTGGATAAGAAAGGATCACCCAGGGCATAAAGATCGTTAAGATATAGATCGGAATTATAGTATATCGATATACCCGGAACCATTATCAGCAGTCCCGACTTATATCCGCCATCCCTAAGTTCTCTTATACCATCCTCATTCCAGGCATTTCTTATGACCATGTTTCCTGTCTTCAGATAGGAAACCGCATTGTTATAAAGACTTGTATACTGAAAATACCCTCCTCTTTCATCAGCTATGGGTGAATTCCCGTAGCCGAAAAGATACTGGTTTGTAACCGGTTTGGCTGAATAAGAAAATACGACAGCCATGGAAACAAATACTATATAAATCTTTTCGAACCGCTTGCGGAGCATACCCGGTTCATCTTCGTCCTCCATATAATTTAGCATCAGGATAAGAGAAATCAGGAAGAGTACCGTAAAATGCCTTCCGACCATAAAATCACCACCTATATAACATACATATATGAAATATAGGATTACACCCAGGATGCAGAATACATAACGGCTTTTCCTTAACTTTAACACCAACAGGACAGCGATCAGCGGAACGATAATAAGTATCGGGTCAAAGCTTAAGGAAGTAAACAGGTACTGCAGACCTCTTACAAAGTATTCCCTCTTTGGTATATCCGTTCCCAGCTTGACATAAGCGGTATTTGGAAAGGGAAACCCATAATAGAAAACCGAAAAAATCTCCCAGAAGATAAAGGGCAGAAGACCT
>JBGUQP010000099.1:0-4911 GCA_045131145.1 Lachnospiraceae bacterium
CCCATAGAATGTGCGAAGAGATCTATGGGCATGCCGCTGAACCGTTCCTTAATATAGGCCGTTATGTTCTGCTGGTCTTCGATCAGCAGCTTATCGCCGTTCTCATCCGCGATATGGGACAGAATGGGAGCATCCTTCCCGTGTCCCCTAAGGTCTGAGGTTATGACATTATAGCCGTTTTCGGTAAGAATGCGCGCAAAATCATCATATCGCCCCTTGCGCTCTGCCATACCGTGTATGAGCTGAACACAGGCCGCGGCATCCTCAGTTTCATAAACCGCAAGGGACAGGAGCTGACCATCGGTTGATTTTATCTTAACTTCTTCGTATTTTACCATTTTCTCCACCAGATCCGATTATATCACAAAAAACATCCTTTGGATGACAGATATGCAAAATGTGTGTTAGTATTTACGAATGGATTATACACTTATAAGAAGCAGAAGGAAAACGATATCGATCGAAATAGACGAAAAGGCACAGCTCATAGTCCGTGCCCCCATGCGTGTACCCAGATACGAGATAGAGAAGTTCCTTGTTGAGAAGGATGCCTGGATACGGAAGCATGTCAGGATGGCTAAAGAGAGGATTGAGAAAGCCGGAGCCATAGAGCCGATCGGGAGATGGGAATTAAGAGACCTTAAAGAGGAAGCTTTAAGAGTTATTCCGGGCAGGGTCAGTTATTATGCGGGGATAATAGGTGTCAGCTACGGGCATATAACGATAAGGAACCAGAAGACCCTGTGGGGGAGCTGCAGCAGGAAGGGTAACCTTAACTTTAACTGTATGCTTATGAAGGCGCCTGAGCGGGTAAGAGACTATGTTATCGTTCATGAGCTCTGCCATAGGAAGGAAATGAACCATTCGAAGAAGTTCTGGGCTCTTGTTGAGGAGGTAATACCAGACTATAAGCAGTGCAGGAAGTGGTTAAGGGAGGAAGGGAGCCTTTATCTCAGATGATGAAGACAGAAGATGCGTCCCCGTGTCTTCATAAAGAAATACTTGCGCGGTAATTAAAGCGAGTTTATAATGTGGAGTGGTTTGTTGGCATAAGACAGGCCACTTCGTTTATTGTTTTTGATTTATGAGGAGAAGATAATGGCAAGACTGAGCATACCGGCAGGATACAGGAGTCCGCAGACGATCAAGGATACGGAAATATTTATTAAGGAAGTAAAGGATTATTTCGAGAGGGCCCTGGCCAAGGAATTAAACCTTACCCGTGTGTCTGCGCCCCTTTTTGTGTGGCCCGAGTCGGGTCTTAACGATAACTTAAACGGTGTAGAACGCCCGGTAAAGTTCGGTATAAGGGAGCAGGGTGATAAGGAAGTTGAGATCGTTCATTCACTGGCCAAGTGGAAGAGGATGGCCCTTAAGAAGTACGGTTTTGCCCACGGTGAAGGTCTATATACCGATATGACCGCAATAAGGCGTGACGAGGATACCGATAACCTGCATTCCCTATATGTAGACCAGTGGGATTGGGAGAAGATAATAAATAAGGAAGAACGCAACGAGGATACGTTAAAGTCAGTTGTCCGCAAGGTTTACGAGGCGATAAAGAATACAGAGGTATTTGTTAACTCGAGACATCCCGAGATAACAAGGATACTGCCCGATGATATCACATTTATCACGACCCAGGAGCTTGAGGACCGCTGGCCCGATAAGACTCCGAGGGAGAGGGAGGACCTGGCGGCGAAGGAATACAAGGCATTATTCCTTATGAAGATAGGTGATCTTCTTAAATCGGGTGAGAAGCATGACGGACGTGCTCCCGACTATGATGACTGGGAACTTAACGGTGATATTATCGTATATTATCCCGTGCTTGACAGGGGATTTGAGATATCCTCAATGGGCATAAGGGTTGATGAGGATTCGCTCAAGAGCCAGCTTGACAAGGCGGGCTGTCCTGAGAGAGCTTCCCTCCCCTTCCAGAAGGCGGTGCTTGATAAGGAGCTTCCTTATACGATAGGCGGCGGTATAGGACAGTCGAGGATATGTATGTTCTTCATGAGAAGGGCGCATATAGGAGAAGTACAGAGTTCTGTCTGGGCCGAGGGAGTTGTGGAAGAGGCTGAGAGCATAGGAGTACATCTCCTGTAAAGACGACAGGATCATGAACGATCAAGATATGAAGCAATTCTGTATTACTGATAAGTAGGAGAGAAAAATGAAACAGTTCACTTCAAAAGAGTTAAGAAACACATGGAAGGAATTCTATAAGGAAAGGGGACACGTTGATGTCGGAGCCGTATCTTTGGTATCTGACGGGTCTACAGGCGTTATGTTCAATGTTGCCGGCATGCAGCCCCTTATGCCTTATCTTCTGGGGCAGAAGCATCCCATGGGTACGAGGCTTTGCAATGTTCAGGGCTGTGTCCGTACCAACGATATCGATTCGGTTGGCGATAAGTCCCATGTGACCTTCTTCGAGATGATGGGAAGCTGGAGCCTGGGCGATTACTTCAAGGAGGCCAGGTGTAAGTGGAGCTACGAGCTTCTTACGGAAGTTTTCGGTTTTGACCGTGATCATCTTGCAGCTACCGTGTTTGAAGGCGATGAGAATGCACCCAGGGATGAAGAAGGAGCGAAGTGCCGTATAGATTCAGGCTTCAAGCCCGAGAACATATATTATCTTCCCGCTGAGGACAACTGGTGGGGACTTGAGTACGGACCCTGCGGTCCCGATTCCGAGATGTTCTATATAGCCGATGTTCCTGACTGCGGACCTGACTGCGGACCCGGATGTTCATGCGGTAAATATACCGAGCTTGGCAATGATGTTTTCATGCAGTATGAGAAGCATAAGGACGGACATCTTACGCCTCTTGCCAAGAAGAATGTCGATACCGGCTGGGGACTTGAGAGAAACCTTGCCTTCCTTAACGGGACCAAGGATGTATATAAGACCGATCTCTTTGCTTCGGTCATCGCTTATGTGGAGAAGACATCGGATGCTAAGTATGATGCGGATGATGATAAGACCCGTTCCATGAGGGTGCTTGCCGATCATATGCGTACATCCGTGATGCTTATAGGAGATGAGGCAAGGCTCACACCTTCTAACGGCGGTGCCGGATATGTGTTAAGAAGGCTTATCAGGCGTGCGGTAAGGCACGGAAGGATACTGGGTCTTAGCACGGAGAACCTGCTTGAGATCGCGAAGATATTCATAGATGAGGTATATTCGGATTCATATCCCAATCTTGTAACGAACAGGGATTTTGTCCTTAAGGAGCTTAAGAAGGAGATCGATCGCTTCACGGCTACCCTTGAGAACGGCATGAAGGAGTTTAAGAAGATCCTGGATACGGTCCTTGCATCCTCCGGAAAGTCAATCTCAGGCAAGGATGCCTTCTATTTATATGATACATTCGGTTTCCCCTTGGAGCTTACGGTCGAGATGGCAGATGAGCAGGGGCTCAGTGTTGATGAAGCCGGATTTGAAAAGTCGATGGAGGAGCAGAAGCGCAAGGCAAGAGATAACGCCAACTTCTCTCTTAAGGCATCATCTGACGATCTGGCGGCCTTTAAGGGGCTTGATGAATCTGTTGTCACTGAGTTCACCGGCTATGAGAAGACGGAAGATACCGGTAAGGTTGTTGCCATTGCAGCTTCCGAGCTTACTGATGAAGCAGGCGAAGGCCTTGAGTGCGTGATCGTGACAGATAAGACACCTTTCTATGCGACCATGGGCGGCCAGAAGGGTGACTTTGGCTGTATCAATGCAGGCAATTTCGAATTCGAAGTAAAGGATACGGTCAAGATAGACGGAGGCAGAGTAGGTCATGTCGGTATAGTTAAGTCCGGTAAGATTAAGACGGGCGATACGGTGACACTTACCGTTGATCCGGCCAACAGGACAGCCACCTGCATGAATCATTCGGCAACCCACCTTCTCCAGAAGGCACTTCAGACCGTGCTCGGAGACGAGGTTAAGCAGCAGGGATCCTATCAGGACGGAGAGAGGACGAGGTTTGACTTCTCCTTCTCGCGTGCGGTGACAGCAGAGGAACTCAATAAGGTTGAAGACCTTGTCAATGAGAAGATCATGGAGGATATTCCGGTAGTGACGGATATCATGTCTATAGATGAAGCCAAGAAGTCAGGTGCCATGGCCCTCTTCGGTGAGAAGTACGGAGAGGTCGTAAGGGTCGTTAAGATGGGTAACTTTTCAAAGGAACTGTGCGGAGGTACCCATGTTAAGAAGACCGGTGACATACACGCCTTTAAGATCATGTCCGAGAGCGGTATCGCAGCAGGCGTACGAAGGGTGGAAGGACTTACCGGTACGAGGGTGCTTACATATTATAAGGAAGTGGAAGAGACGCTTAAGAATGCGGCTGCAGTACTTAAAGCATCTCCTGCTGAGCTCTCCGAGAGGATCGGTAAGCTTAAGGATGAGGTAAAGTCACTCACATCCGAGCTTGAATCCTTAAAGAGCAAGGCTGCCAAGGATGCGATGGGCGACGTTATGGATAAGGTGACGGAGGTTAAGGGAGTTAAGTTCCTTGCGACAAGCGTTCCGGGAGTTGATATGAACGGCCTTCGCGACCTCGGAGACCAGCTTAAGGATAAGATCGGCGACGGCGTGATCCTCCTTGCATCGGATGCAGACGGTAAGGTCAACCTTGTTGCAATGGCTACCGACGGTGCAATGGGCAGGGGAGCCCATGCGGGCAACCTCATAAAGGGTATCGCAGGTCTTGTAGGCGGTGGCGGCGGCGGCCGTCCCAACATGGCCCAGGCCGGCGGCAAGAACCCCGCAGGGATCGATAATGCACTCGCCGAAGCACTCAAGGTTCTCGAGAGCCAGCTCTCATAAATGTGACACTTTAGCTCTGAATAAAAGTGTCACATGGATGTGACAAAAATAGAAGTTGACGAATCGTGGGTTACTGTATA
>JBGUQP010000100.1:0-5076 GCA_045131145.1 Lachnospiraceae bacterium
CAAGGTGCAGTTTAAGAACCAGCCGGGTCAGACCGAATACTCAACCGCGTACTATGCGGCAGGGGAGAAGGTAAAGGTCAGCAGCGCCGTCACATCTAAGGATGATTACAGTATTGACTATTGGACGGTAAGCAATGAGTCTTCAAAGAAGTATAGGGGCGACAGTGTGGAATTTAAGATGCCCGATGAGGATGTGATCGTAGATGCTCACTTTAATCCCACTATCGTAAAGGTGTCAAAAATTGAATTGAAGGAGGCACCCAAACTGGGTCAGCCCGGTCAGGTCTTCGGGGCCATATCGTCTATCGAGCTTGAGGCATCGGACGGTTCAAAGATCCTGTATCCAAGTGCTGAGTCCAAGAAACCCAAATGGTTTAAGGTTGTAAAAGCGCCGCGTAGCGGGGCATTTTCGTGGACCAATTTAAGATATGCCGGAAACCTTACCGGAGAAGAATGGATGTTTATATCATTAGACAACACCTTCGAGGCAGATGGTAAGAATTACAGGTTCGCGCAGGCTATAAATGATTATCATGACGGCGATGCCTCCATATGTGCTGACTACGGGAGTGACGGAACGATCAAGATCCTGTACCATCCGTCAACCTTCGCTAAGCCCGTGGTCAAATCGATAGAGGCACCCATCGGAAGGAAGTATCCGTACTGTGCTTCTGTGGATGAGATTAACACCTATCTTAAAGATGAGGAGGTAACCCTTCACTTTGAGATCGAAGAACTGGACGTCAGGGAGGCGGTTGAATGGAATGCTTCGACCTATACTCCAAGTGATGAAGGCGGCAGCTATACCTTCACCGGTACGCTGAAGAACGCCGATAAGTATGACCTTACAAGTGCCGGAACGCCGAGTATTACCGTACAGATAAATGCTAAGACTTATTCACCGGTACCTGCGGCAGATCTTTCATCAGGAGAGTACATTAACGATACAGGATGGGATGAGGATAAGTTTGAGAACAATAACCTTAAGGTAACGGCAACGGTTAAGGCTTATGAAGGAAATCCCGGTACGGTCTACTATAAGGCCGAGGAATATACTACGGGCACAGAACCGGCCGAGGCACCTGCATTAGCAGGTATGACGAAGGTCGGAGATGACGGAAAGATCCTCCTTGAGGGTACACCCGGCGCGACCAGGAAATATAAGCTCTGGCTGAGGGGCTATAATGACGGTCCCAATGTAAAGGAAAGTGATGCAGTGTCCTATACCTACGATGTGACGGTACCCAAGTTTAGAAATGCAGTCGTAGAGGTATGGAATGTAAATGATCCGTCTAAGGCTCTTTATGTTGCGGAGCCTGTATCACTCACCGTTGGAGAGCCTGTATATTACTTCGCTGATGAAGTGCTGGAAACATCAGGGATTGAAGGACTGTGTGATGCATATACGGGAGCTTACTGGACATCGGGTGTTTCTGCCGATAAGATCGTCGATCCCGAATTCTATCTTGAGAAGATGCCGGATGAGGATATAACCATAAAGCTCTTTGCGGCACCCAGAATAGACCGTGTCACAGTCTATACCGATGGAGATGTTACTCCCGTAACAGGTGAAGAGCTTTATGCTGAGGCTGACGAGACAAAGATAGTGCTGGGCGGCAGAGAGTATACTCTCTCGGGCAACGCGGTAGAGCTTGAATATACTCCCGATGATGAGACAGCCATGGGAAGCACCAATTATACCTTAAACGGAAGCCTGAGCTTTGATGAAATGAAAGCACAGGGGGATAATTCGGTCATTGATCTTAAGGGAAAATATTCCTTATCGGATAATATTGTGGTAGAGATAGTATCACCGGGTGAATCTGCGAAGATACAGGCTTCGGTAGATGCGGAGGATGAAGATGAAGACGGCCTCTATGAGGAGATTGAATTCAACTATACCTTTGCAATGACCGAAAAGCCGGCGATCACAGATGTTTATGATCCCGAGGATGTAGTGATACCATGGAAGGCAGGGGATGACAGATCCTATGATAAGCTTGTAGAGCCTAAACTTCCCGAATCGGTTCATGTGATAACCGATGACGGAAGCCTGACTTCACTGCCTGTTGAGTGGGGGCTGCCTGATGAGCCTGAAGAAGGCTATGACGAAAGCTCCGTAAGGCCGCAGAACCTTTCGATCCTGGGAGATGTGTACGTACCCGATGGATATAAAGCATACGATCTGTATGATGATACAGAAGAGGTTGAAAAATATGTGGTTGAGGTATCCGTAACCGTGGAGGGTGCTCCTTCTGTTAAAATGCCCAAGCCCGATCCGGATGGTGCTATCGTTGAGTGCAGGGTATTGAGCGGCAACGCTGTGGGCTCCATAGATGTGGCTTTATCCTGTGAGACAGAGGGTGCGGAGATCTACTACACTGTTGACGGCACGGATCCTCTTGAAAAGAACGGTGCCAAGGCTGCCGGCGCTCAGAAGTATGTGACCACAGCTTCAGGAAATGCTATCAACTTTGTCACGATTACCGGTAAGCCCGATGATGAGGTGACGTTGAAGGTAGCTGCAGCAAAGAGCGGAATGCAGCCAAGTGAGATCTATACCAACTTCTTCGAATTCGTAAGACCTGAGGCTCCGATACCGGAATACGATCTGGAGGATATCTATGAATTGAGCCTTGAGCCCGGACAGAAGCTCAGTGATCTGAAGCTTCCTGATGGCTGGCATTGGGATCTCGAAGCTATGGATGATCCCGCCACCATTCCCGAGGATGATGAGTACGAGCCCGGTGATGTTTTGGATGCTGCGGTATACTATAATCCCGATCCCGATAATTATGAGGATGCCCTGCTCGATATAGAGATCCCCATAATGGAAAAGGAATACAGTATTGAAGCCGAAGGCGGCAACTGTATGACCTACACCCTGATACCGGCTGATGAGATACCTGACGGGGAAGAAGGACAATATACTCCTTACGAAGACGGATACTACCTCACAAGGGTATATTCCGCTCCGAAGGATGAAACGGTAGTAGTTATATTTAATGAGAAGAGTGATAACAAGGATTACGCAAGCCTGATAAAGAAGACCGCATCAGGCAAGGATATAACCCTTAAGAAGGAGCCGCAGAAATACGGTCCCGACTCCTTCTACGCCGAGTTTGTAATGCCCGGAGAGGACGTGATCTTCGCACCTGTCTATGAGAAGAAGGGCGAATATAAGGCAGAAGGCCTGACGGTTGATAAGCAGTCTCTGTCCATGAATACTCTGGATAAGGCAGATCTCAATGTTACCGTCACTTACAGCAGTAACGGTAAGGGAGATAAGCCAAAGCCTCAGCTTTCAGAATCTTCCGGCCTCATTGAGCAGGTCGGCGACGCAGTGGCAGACGGCGACAGCGGAAGGTATAAGTTCACGATCAGGGCAGTGAAGCCCGGACAGGGAACCTTATGGATAAGCTGTGGAGATAAGAGCCAGCCTGTAACCATAAATATCAATTCGGACAAGCAGAGGTCCGTCAATGTAGTAAACGGTAAGATCACAGAGGTGAACGGTAAGGCTGTAGAAGACGCCCCGACATCCTGCTATGTACCGGCGGGAAGCTCGGTAACGCTTGAGGCCGATCCGCCGAGCAGCCTTTACATCTTTGACAGTTGGGTGATCAAGGGAGCTGATATTGATTCCCCCGAAACTCTGAGCGATAACAGGATCACCTTTACCGTAAACAAGTCGGTAGAGGCTGAGGCAACCTATAAAGAGGATCCTGATTATAAGAAGAACGAAGAGAAGCAGGATACGGACAAGAAGGTAAAGGGCCTGACCCTTAAGGCATCAGACGGCTCGAAGAGCATAGTCTTTGATGTGAACGGTAAAGGATCCGATCTCGAGAAAGTTCTTATCGCTACCGCCACATACTATGATGGCTCACAGCCCGAGATCACCTTCGAGAGCAGCAATACAAACGTAGTAGGTGTTAAGCGCATCGGGACTGCCAAGACAGGTACCGTAAGTGCGAATATAGTTGCTCTGGGCACAGGTGAGGCTGTAGTTACGGCTTACTGCGGAGACAAGTCGGCCTCTATCCAGGTATCTGTGGGCGAAAAATCAAACAATGCCCATATACTCCTGGATGGTGATGAAATAGCAAGCTTGGAAATGTTCATCGGAGAGCAGAGGGCTCTTACCACAGAGTTATTCCCGCTTACAAGCACAGATCAGGTAACTGGAATAAGCTGGAAGATCGTAAAGGATAAGAACAATAAGAATGTAGTCTCCGTCCAGAACGGACTTGTGACCGCTAAGAAAGCAGGAACTGCTGTTGTTGAGGCGATACTCAAGGTTAAGCCTGTCGGGCAAAAGAAAGCCATTACGCTTCCTGCCGCCCGGTGTACGATCACCGTAAAGGCCGGAGAAAATGACAATCCCAAGAACAAGCAGAACGATAAGTCCTACAAGCTGTCGCTCAATAAGTCTTCTCTTAAGATCGACAGGACAGCGGCACCCGAGCAGGAACTTATGATCAAGCTTACTCCCAAGAAGCCTCTGACGGCTGATCAGCTCGCAGAGGAAAATGAGATAACCGTTGACTCCACAAATTATGATGTGGTAGAGGTTATCGATCAGGGAGACCTTAAGAAGGATGAAAAGGGCAAGACAGCCCAGGCTGCCATTAAGCTTAAAGCTACAGGACCCGGAACCGCGTATATCATAGTTAAGGCTAAGCAGGGTGAAGGGCAGGAGAACCTTGCGGTTTGCAAGGTGACCGTGACCACGCCGGTGAAAACCATAAAGATCGACGGCGATTCATGCGAACTTATCGATTCCGCCGATAAGACCGGTAATATCACGATCAAGTTAAAGCAGGGCAGCTACGACAGGCTCTACTATGTGATCGATCCCACAGATACCACTGATATCGGTAAGATCAAGTGGTCATCTAAGGGCGGAGTGACTGTGAAGAACGGTGTGATCTACGCAAAGAGCGTATCAAAGGTAAAGGCCGGTAATGCAGTACCGGCGACCGTTACCGTAAAATGCGGCAAACAGTCGCACACCATTAATGTGATAGTAGAATAAAGTTAAGTCGCATGTAACTAATAAAGGCTGCGTACCGG
>JBGUQP010000101.1:0-2024 GCA_045131145.1 Lachnospiraceae bacterium
ACCAGGGTGAACGCAAAAGGTTACTTTGACAGTGAGGACAGTGAAGAGGCACGTTATGAGAAGAAGAAAGCTATGTGTGCTCAGAGGTTGGAGGATCTGAAATCGGGTGATTATAAGCTTGGCGGTGGAGTTGTCGATCCGTTGCCTTCGGATGCACCTTTCTTTGTTAAGGATTACCATAGCTATTACAAGACCGATCGTGGATATCATGCAAGAAGCCTTAACTCTAATGGTGGTTGGAATGTGACCGGATGTGAGTCTTTCATAAACCAGCCCATCCTGAAATATTCAAACGAGATCAGAAGTGCCGTTCTTCTGATTCACGGTGAGAAGGCTCATTCCTGTTACTTCTCGAAAGACGCTTTTGAGGCAATGACAAAGGAAAGCAAATATGCTGAAAATAAAGAGCTTATGATCATTCCCGATGCTGTACATACCGATCTTTATGACGGTGGTGATAAGGATTATATTCCGTTTGATAAATTAGAGAAGTTCTTTACTGAGAACATGTAATTGCTTTTTGTATGGCGGATACCATCGTATACGGGGTATCTGCCATTATATTATGACTAAAGAAGGACAGGGAATAGTATGAATATACTTGTATTGAATGGGTCTCCCAGACCAAACGGAAGCACTGCAGGAATGATAAAGACTTTCAAGACCGAAGCTGAATCCGCAGGACATACCGTGAATACCGTGGATGTTTGCAGGAAAAATATACACGGCTGTCTCGCCTGCGAATATTGTCATGGTAAAGGTGACGGCGAATGTTCACAAAAGGATGATATGTCAGAAATATACGTGCTGCTTCGTGATGCGGATATGCTGGTTCTTGCATCTCCGATCTATTACCACAATGTATCAGGACAGCTTAAGTGCGTGATCGACCGTTTCTATGCGTTATTGTATCCGAAGGCGCCGGGAAGGCTGAAGAAAGTAGCCATGTTTTTGGCCTCCGGTGATCCCGATATGTATGACGGAGCCAAATTCTCTTATGACGGAGACTTCCTCGGATATCTTGGACTTGAGGATATGGGGATTTTTACGAATCATGACAAGGGAGTTATGGAAAAGATCAGTGAGATGGTACAGAGGATGTGATGGGATGAAAAGAGTATTTCTGGGTTTATTGCTTTTTGTCATGCTTTTTATTGTTTCAGCCTGTACGGGAAAGGATACTGACAGAGAAACAGAGCAACTGACCGAAGACACTTCGACCAGTTTTGAATCAGACACAGCTATGCCGATAGAGGATGATGCGGAGGAAACAGAAAATCAGGAGACTGAAATGATAGATATGGGTATATTTGATTTTGAAACAAAAAAAGTAATGCTTAACAGCGGATATGAAATGCCAATCATGGGGCTCGGAACGTATGCCCTTGATTATGATACCTGTGTAAGTTCAGTTAAGGCACTTCTCCAAAACGGCGGCAGACTGATCGATACGGCATATATGTATGGCAATGAGGACGCTGTGGGTGAAGGAGTCCGTCAGGCAATGGAGGAATACGGGATTCCACGTGAGGATATTTTCGTTATTACGAAGATATATCCCAGCCAGTTTGACGATCCGGAAGCCGCAATAGATATGGCACTTGATAAACTGGACATCGGATATATAGACATGATGCTTCTCCACCATCCGGGATCAGGGGATGTCAAGGCGTATAAAGCGATGGAAAAATATGTGGAAAAGGGAAAAATCCGTTCACTCGGTCTCTCCAACTGGTATGTGGAGGAACTGACGAATTTCCTTCCGCAGATCAATATCACACCGGCTCTTGTACAGAATGAGATCCATCCGTATTATCAGGAACAGGACGTAGTTCCTTTTATTCAGGAGAAAGGGATTGTTGTACAGTGTTGGTATCCATTGGGAGGGAGAGGACACACATCAGAACTTCTCGGTGATGAGACTATAAAATCAATTGCAGAAGCTCACGGAGTATCATCTGCGCAGGTTATTCTGCGATGGGATCTGCAAAGAGGTATCGTGGTCATACCGGGATCAGGAAATC
>JBGUQP010000102.1:0-3731 GCA_045131145.1 Lachnospiraceae bacterium
AAGGAAATCATAAGGCTTGATATCAGTGAGGTTGCAAGCCTTTTGGATAATGTGGAAAATGGTGAGAAACTTACAAAGAAACAGCTTGAGTATCATGAAAAAACCAAAGTAAGAGACCTTGCCCTTATGACTCTTCTGCTTGGTACAGGTATCCGTGTTTCCGAGTGTGTGGGACTTGATATGGATGATGTTGATTTTGATAACAATGGTATTCTTATTAAAAGAAAAGGTGGTTATGAGCAGATCGTTTATTTCGGTGATGAGGTTGAAACGGTTCTAAAGGATTATATGCAGAAAAGACACCATATAATACCGGAACCAGGTCATGAACGTGCGTTATTTTTATCACTGCAGAACAAGAGATTATCTGTAAGGTCCGTGGAGAAAATTGTCAAGAAATATGCTCAGACAGTGACGACACTCAAAAAAATAACACCCCATAAACTGAGATCTACATTTGGTACAAACCTTTATAACGAAACGGGTGATATCTATCTTGTTGCAGATGTTTTGGGACATAAAGATGTAAATACAACCAAGAAACACTACGCTGCACAGGATCAGGAACGGCTTAGAAGAGCTGCCAATGCCGTAAAACTCCGAGAAAAATGAAATATTAAAACACATGTAATATTAAGGCACACCCCAGGGAACAGGGTGTGCCTTTGTGAGAGTAGAGCAAATATAGGGAAACCGGATAATGTGGAAAGGGGCATTATTCGGTTGTTACATCGACATAATAAGGTATGGTAATATAATTACCGGCAATAAGCTCTTCATCTTCATCCAGGTGATTGATCTTATTAATTTCATGTTCGAATGAAGCAATATCCTTAAAATCATCAGTATACATATTACCGGCTATCTTATTAAGAGAATCGCCGCACCCGATCATAATCGCCTTGTAATACTTAACACGCTTGACAGAACTGCCGCTGCTCTTGGCAAATGTCAACCTGGCGCCGGCTGATAAGGTGAGTATCAAAACAGCTGCGATAATAACGCCTGACAATATAAGCTTCTGCCGTCTTACTTCTGCCCTTCTGCGCCTTATCACAGCCATTCTGTATCTTGTTCTATCATTATTTCGATTGTTCATATCATCACCTCGAACACTAGTTGCGAACGATTGTTCTGAAATGATTATACGAACATTTTTTCGAAATGTCAACAGATTTTTGCTAAAAATCGAACAAATTTTCCGAACATTAATTCAGTTGAGCTTACCCTGGAGTTCACCCACATCAAGAGTACGCATCCACCAGTCGGGATCACCCGTGTAGGCCCATTCCTGTCTGAGACTATCCCACTGAGCAGGTGTGAATACACCTGTTGTACCGTGCTTGTCCATAAACACATAGTTACCGACAGCATCGATTGAAAGATGTCCTCTCATTTCGATTTCTTTTCTTCTTTCCTCCTCTTCTTTTCTGTCACCGCCTGCGATCTGACTAAGTTCTTCTTCACTTAATATCTTATTTTCTTCCATGATCATTATCTCCTTTCATATTTAGAAACGCTGTGGTATACAAAAGTCCAAGCTGTTTTATTTACTGATAAGATATTATCAGTTTCCGTGTCACAGAAGTGTCACAGTTGGCCTTACTATACCCTTACTATAACGCAAGGAAAAATTTGATCAGAAAGATGATGGATAAAACAAGGGTAAGCCCTGATATTTCTTCCTTTTTGCCTGTAAAGAGCTTAATGACAACATATGTTATAAGTGCAAGTCCTATGGCATGTCCTACCGAACCGGATACAGGCATTGCTATAAGCATAACAAAAATGGGAACGCACTGGGAGATATCATCGAAATTCACTTCCCTCAATCCCTGAAGCATGAGGATACCTACATAAATCAATGCGGATGAAGTTGCCGCTGCCGGTATGATAGCAGCTACAGGAGCAAGAAATATGCAAAGAAGGAACATTATACCTGTGGTGATCGCAGTAAGGCCTGTACGTCCTCCCGCTTCAACTCCGGAAGCGGATTCGATAAATGTTGTTACTGTGGATGTACCGGTTAAGGAACCTGCAATTGTTCCTACCGCATCCGATGTAAGGGCCTCCTTCATCTGCGGCATATTACCGTCTTTATCTATCATTCCTGCCCTTGAAGCCGTACCAACCAATGTACCGATGGTATCAAACATATCTATGATACAGAAGGTTACCACGAGAGTGATTATTGTAAACCACCCAATCTGAACAAAGCCTTTGAAATTGAATTTAAAGAGTGTTGTTGAAGCAAAATCTGCAAAAGGCGGTACGAAGGATGCTGAAGAAAGTGATGTAAAAGGATTGATCCCAATGAATACAGCTTCGCCTACCCAGTATACAATGGAAGCTATGAGCATTCCCAAAAGGACTGCAGCCTTGATGCCCTTATGTGCAAGAATGATAATGGCAAAAAGTCCGACGAAAATGGTTATGACCGTAAGTACCATTGTTCCATAGCTTGCTCCCATTGATTCCTTAAGAAGGCTGGGGGTTAAGCTCCCAAAGAAATCGGACATTACATAATGCGGTGCTCCGGTTTCATCATAAACCCCGACATTGGTGCCGAAACCGATGTTCATAAGCATAAGTCCTATGGAAGGTGCTATACCAAGCCTTATTCCCAGAGGAATAGCATTTACTATCTTTTCTCTTACATTAAGTACGGAAAGTATTATGAAGATAATACCCTCAATAAAGATGATACACAGCGCTGACTGAAATGATTCAACATAAGACATACCCGTGATAGCGACGATATTGGTCACAACCACAGCAAAAAAGCTGTTAAGACCCATACCGGGTGCCATGGCAAAGGGTTTGTTGGCATACAGTGCCATACATATCGTACCGATGGCAGAAGCAATACACGTAGCCATGAATACACCGTTCCATAAAGACGAGCCTACATCAAAACCGGTCAAAAGGTTGGGATTAAGGGCGATGATGTAAGCCATCGTCATAAAGGTTGTGAGACCGGCAATGATCTCGGTTCTGACAGTTGTGCCGTTTTCCTTGAGCTTAAAATGATTCTCCATGATTTTTTCCTCCCTGGAAATTTAGTAAAGATACACTGATAATTTATCTGATTTTCATAATGTATGCAAGGTATGAATGCAAAGTTTTTTGATAAATAGGGCCGGTTATCTGATAACAATATAGGCAGTTCTTCTGAAGGCACTAATAATACGCATCAATGCCGAATAGATAAGTCCGACACTGTATATTATAAGTGCAGTATTTGTCTGCTTTATGAATACAAGGCAGGCCAGGGCCAGCATAAAGTTGATAATACCGTGTCCAAGCTTCAGCTTCCAGGGACCATCTACCGTTTTTCTTGATTCCAGGGCCCGGAGAGTCTCAATGATACCGGAAAATGCATGGATCACGATAAGGTACAATAGAATATATATCTTCGGAACACTTGAAAGTGAGGCCGTCAGCATGGCAAAATCAAGAACGACCACTCCCTGAAACAGTATTATCTTTCCTCCGACCATATGTCTTGCCATCACAAAATAGAATACTATGTCCTTTATTCCCTTGATGGCAAGTCCTGTTGACAGGATCCAGATAACCGTCATGTATGCATCATCACCTGGATTGAAAATAAAGATAATAGCTGTTCCAAGCATAAGCAGACCAAACAAAATACTTCTGATTCTTTGAAATATTGTCATTACAATCCCTCTATATTAACTGTTTTGCCACTCCTGCAAGTTTATTCCCGA
>JBGUQP010000103.1:0-4716 GCA_045131145.1 Lachnospiraceae bacterium
ATGTGTTTGAAACCAAGGATATTTGGAAACGAAGGGTTTGTCCACATCACAAACAGGGGCGTGGGTAAGATGGTTATTTTCGAGGAAGCGCAAGATTACAAGTATTTCATTTCTTTACTGAGAAAAGCGGCGAAAAAAGATGAAATCACTGTGTGTGCATATTGCCTCATGGATAATCATGTTCATCTCCTATTGCATTATACAAATAAAAATGTTTCCCGGTTCATGCAGCGTGTGAGCGGTTCATATGCAAGATATTACAACATAAAGTATGAGCACGCCGGCCATGTGTTTCAGGGAAGATTTGATATGGAAAATATCTTTGATGAACAGTATTTTCTAACAGTAAACCGATATATCATCCAAAATCCCGAAAAGGCAGGAGTATGCAGTGCCAGAAGTTACAGATGGAGCAGCCTGGTCGGGTATGATTCTGCCGGAAGTTTTGTTGATATATCCCTTGCGGTTGAAATTCTGGGCGGGCTTGACAGGTACTATGAGTTTGTCACAACCCCGATCTGCAGCAGTGATGACGAAGATAAAGACAAACAGGATGAAACATCCAAGGATCCATTCATGGACTACGATAAAGATAACCCTGAAGAAAGCGGCAGATTGAAACAGGCGCAGCTTGAGATCAGCGAATTCGTAAAACATGAACTAGGAATAAAGAATGTGCGTGACATACGGGAATTTGATCGAAAGCGAAGGGATGAGGCAATTCACATGCTAAAAAGCGCGGGATTCAGTATCAGATCCCTTGAAAGATTAACAGGAATCGGACGCAGCATTATTCACCGTGCATAAAAAATGTGACACTTTAGCTCTGAGCTAAAGTGTCACATTTTTTATTCCTTGCGGAAGCCTGCGCGCTTACGTAAGGTGGGATCGAGGATCTTCTTACGGATACGCAGGTTCTCGGGTGTTATCTCGAGCAGTTCGTCGGCATCGATGAACTCAAGGGCCTGTTCAAGGCTTAGTATCTTTGGCGGCGTAAGGCGCAGCGCCTCATCGGAACCCGATGCACGGGTATTGGTAAGCTGCTTCTTCTTGCAGACATTTATCTCAACATCTTCGGGCTTGCCGTTCTGACCGATGACCATTCCGGCATAAACCTTCTCGCCGGGTCCTATAAACAGCGTACCTCTCTCCTGTGCATTGAAGAGACCGTATGTTATTGACTCTCCCGTTTCAAACGATATAAGGGATCCCTGCTTGCGGTACTGGATATCACCCTTATAAGGAGCATACTCATCAAATATCGTATTTATTATCCCGTTACCCTTGGTATCTGTCATGAACTCACCGCGGTAGCCGATAAGACCACGCGCCGGAATGGAAAACTCAAGCCTTGTATAACCGCCCGTTATGGGGGTCATGTTCTGAAGTTCTCCCTTCCGCTGTCCCAGCTTCTCAATAACGATCCCGGTAAACTCCTCGGGTACATCTATATATGCAACCTCCATCGGCTCGGTCTTTCTGCCTTTAGAGTCGGTCCGGTATAAAACCTCCGCCTTGCTTACTGCAAACTCATATCCTTCACGCCTCATGTTCTCGATAAGGACCGATAAGTGGAGCTCGCCACGGCCCGAAACCTTGAAGCAGTCGGGTGAATCCGTCTCCTCAACGCGCAGGGACACATCGGTATTAAGTTCCCTGAAAAGCCTGTCCCTTATATGCCTTGATGTAACGAACTTACCTTCCTGTCCCGCAAGCGGAGAATCATTCACCATGAAGTTCATTGCTATCGTAGGCTCCGATATCTTCTGGAAGGGGATGGGATCTATGGCATCGGGAGCACACAGGGTATCTCCGATATGGATGTCCGATATTCCCGAGATCGCAACTATGGACCCGACCGTTGCCTCCTTGACCGCAACCTTGTTGAGTCCGTCGTACTCATATAATGAAGAAACCTTGACCTTCTTCTGCTTCTCCGGTTCATGGGCATTAACTATCACAACTTCTTCATTAACGCTTATGACGCCGTTCGATACCTTGCCGACACCTATACGGCCGACATATTCATTGTAATCTATGGTGCTGATGAGGACCTGGGTACCGGCTTCTTTATCACCTTCGGGAGCCGGTATAAAGTCAACTATCGCCTCAAAGAGAGGTTCCATGGTAGGACCAACGTTTGAAGGGTCCGTTCCCGACTGGCCGTTCTTGGCCGATGCATATATGAAGGGGCAGTCAAGCTGCTTATCGTCCGCATCAAGATCCATGAAGAGTTCAAGGACTTCATCAACGACCTCATCACATCTTGCCTCCGGCCGGTCTATCTTATTGACGCACACAATGACCGGAAGCTTAAGGGCCAGGGCCTTCTTCAGAACGAACTTGGTCTGCGGCATGGTTCCCTCGAAGGCATCAACAACGAGGATAGCCCCGTCGACCATCTTAAGTACACGCTCAACCTCGCCGCCAAAATCAGCATGTCCGGGTGTGTCAATAATGTTTATCTTGGTATTTTTATAGGTTACCGCCGTGTTCTTGCTAAGGATCGTTATACCGCGCTCACGCTCTATATCATTGGAGTCCATGACACGCTCGGCAACTTCCTGATTCTCCCTGAATACTCCGCTCTGCTTAAGGAGCTCATCAACAAGTGTAGTCTTGCCGTGGTCTACATGGGCGATAATTGCAATGTTTCTGACATCTTCTCTCTTGGTTAACATAACTCTACCTCGTTAAATAAATGGAATCTACCACTTCGTGGTACCCCTTATGATAAATAAAAAACAATCCGAGTTATTATAGCACAACTCGGACTGTTTAAAACATATTTTTTATTTTTCCTCTGCAAACCGATGAGCTTTACTTGGTAAGGGGCGTGAAATCAGGCCTTACATAAGTAAATCTTGACATATATTCATCAAACTGCTTCTCATCGATCTTCTCCCATTCTTCATCGGAAGATCCGTAATTGGCGAACCATGGGTTATCCTTATCCTCGTAGCCGTCCTCCTTAATACCCAGCTGGGGAAGAAGGTTGACTGTGTTGGGCTCTATATCGTAGGACTGCCATCCGCTAAGGTCAGCGCCGCCCGAATACTCATTGCATATCATGCCGGATTCAAGTGCATAATACCTGTCCCTGGCCGACCCGGATACAACATGAGCAGGCTTCCTGTCAACGATGGTATAGATATCATAAATCGTACCCTTTAGATCACCCTCTGCGATCTCGCCGACCATGAGCTCTTCCACTCCGTCGTGGTTAAGATCCATAAAATAATAACCTACCTTGTCCATCGCATCACCGCCGTAGGCAACCGTAACGGCATTGTACTCGGGGCTCATGTCCTCTTCCTCAAGCTTGTTGCTGTCCCACTTCTCCTCCATTGCGGTCTTAAACTTCTCAATAACGTCACCGTAAAGGTCCTCACCCTTACAGCCTGCACCCCATTCAAAGTCACCCTCCTCAATAGGGTCAAGGGTCTTAACTATATCCTCAGCTCCCTCGTAGAGTTTCTCATAAGATTCAGGCATCCCGTCCTTATACTTTTCATAGTCATACTGAACATCCGAAGGATACTCGACCACTATATCATAAAGGGTCTTGTCGCCGTCCTTTATCTCGCCGACCTTCTCATCCATGCCGCCCGCATAATCCGAGGGGTTCTCATAAGCATAAACCGAGAAAGCGTATCCGCCAAAGCCTGCATCTTCCGCTTCCTTGTCATATACGGCATATCCGTTCTTATAACTCTTGACATCATAGGTACCGTCAAGATCCTCAGGCAAGGTTATCTCAAATATCTTGTTCTCGGCCTCTGTGTTTATCGTAACGTCATCCCCGTAAATCGTGGCAAAGTCCATGCACATGGAAATGGTCTTAACGCCGTGCTCATCACACCACTTGGTAAGTGTGTCAACCTTCTCCTGATTGCCGTATTCCCTCTCAAAATCATCACACAGCACCATATATGCCTGACTCTCATACCGGTCATTGTTCACGGTATACTGCTGCATTGACATATCGCCCGCAGTATTGCCGAAGGCAAGCACGGGAACCTTGCCTATCTCTTCGGCTATCGTGGTGACCTTGTTCATCTTGATGGTCTTTATGTTAAGTTCTCCGCCCAGAATGACTTTATCATCAGGCTGGTACTGGTACTCAAGTCCGTCCTGCCCTTCCTGGCCCGAAGCGACAAAGTTGTAAGTCATACCGATGACCCTGTTCTCGGGTACGGGAATCTTGTCCTTTATAAGGGCACGTACGACTGTCCTGTCGGAACCGCTGACCACATAGCACTGAAAATCATTCGCATCCAGATACTTAACAAGAGAAACCATGGGCTTATAGAAGGCCTCACCCCTTGTCAGGTTGTTGAAACCCTCAGCCTGTGATTTCATGAATTCCTTAGTATATTCCTTAAGTTCATCCGGCGTCATGCCGGCATAAGACTGACCGGCAAACTTTGCATGCTTCCTCTCGGAATCGTCGGGCATCTTGCCTTCCTTATGGACCGCCGCGTTAAGCTCAGATGCGAATTCCTTCATATCCTCGGGCGCTTCATACGTTTCATCATCAAGGGCCCTGTGGATAAACATCATATACTCGAAATATGACGGATAGAGCTCTCCCATAAGGGTACCGTCAAGATCGAAAACCGCGATACGGTCCTCAACGGGAATGAAGGCATCCGATCCTTCATCTGTCACCTTCTCAACATAGTCCCTTATCGAAGCTGCCGCCTCAGACCCCTC
>JBGUQP010000104.1:0-9933 GCA_045131145.1 Lachnospiraceae bacterium
CGCGATAACACTTGGCGAGGTTTTCCACGAGCCTAGTGTGAAGCCTGCACGGCCACTTAGCGAGGTTTCTCACGAGCTTAGTGGAGCGGGCGGAACTGAGACATAAGAAAGTCTTTGGGCTCCGTGGTCAAGCGGTTAAGACATCGCCCTTTCACGGCGGTAACACGGGTTCGATTCCCGTCGGAGTCAGTAAATTATGGTGCCATAGCCAAGTGGTAAGGCGTGGGACTGCAACTCCCTGATCGTTGGTTCAAATCCGACTGGCACCTCTAAGGCTTCAAGCGTTGATTTTGAGCAGCGTTTGGGGCTTTTTTTGTAGTATAAAATACTTTATATTTAAAAAGAGTTTGAAGGTATTATAAAAGGGAGAAAAGGAATATATGAGAAGATTGGAGCAACTGCTTAGGGACAACGATCACAGACCCTATCCGGCTTATAAGAGCCTTAAGGGAAAATACTCCTTTCAAGGATATACTCTTTCTATAGATCATGTACAGGGGGATCCTTTCGCGACTCCCTCATCTCTAAGCATACACATGAGTGTAAAAGAACATGGTTTTCCAAAGGAATATTTGGATAAAGCACACAGAAGGATCATGCTTCAGGATTATCTGTTACGTGATTTTGGAAGAGAGCTGGCTAAGTTTAATCATAAAGCAGGTGGGTCCGGTAAGAGCGGAACATTGAGCGTAAGCAGGTGTGGTCAGGAGGTGCTTGAAAGGTCGGCACTTACTATAGATCCTGTAAGCGGTGAGCTTATTTTAAGATTCCAGGCCGGTTTTCCGGCTGCAGGCCGATCTACTCTTTCTATGGAGTTAAGAAAGATGCTTTTTGAATATGTTCCCAGATGCATTAATTCAGCGTTAAGATCAAAAACTGCAGATATGGATCTTATAGGGAAGTGGATAAAACTTTCGGATGACCAGAAGGCTATCAGAGATCAGCTTAAGAATAAAGGCCTTGTTGCATTTGTTGCAAACGAATCCGTTTTACCAAGGAAGAGCGGGGTTGACGACAGGCCCATGACGGAAGCGGTTAAGTTCCAAAGTACAAAAGAGGATGAAGTAACACTTAATCTTCCGGAGGGCAGACATATAAAGGGACTTGGGATAAAAGAGGGAGTAACCCTTATTGTTGGTGGTGGATACCATGGAAAATCAACTCTTCTCAAAGCCTTGGAAAGGGGTGTATATAACCATATACCCGGTGACGGGAGAGAATACATAATAACAGAAAAAAGCGCCATGAAACTCAGGGCAGAGGACGGAAGGAGCATTAAGCAGCTTGATATAAGCGCCTTTATAAGAAACCTTCCAAACGGAAGGGATACAGTTAGGTTTTCCACAGAAGATGCAAGCGGAAGCACATCCCAGGCGGCCAATACAGTTGAAGCCATAATGGCAGGTTGCAGGACTCTTCTGATAGATGAGGATACATCGGCCACCAACTTTATGGTCAGGGATGTCCTTATGCATAAGGTTATAAACAAAGGTGAGGAACCTATAATACCCTTTATCGGAAGAATGAGACAGCTTTATGATGATATGGGGATATCGACAATACTTGTTGCAGGAAGTTCGGGAGCCTTCTTTAATGTATCGGATACCATACTTCAGATGAAGGAATATAATCCCGTGAATATCACCGAAGCTGCCAAAGAAGCAGCTAATGACTACCCGGATGTATTAAGTGAGAAGGATGCACTGAAATTTGATAAGGATCTAAGGATTCCCTGTCCCAATAAAGAGGTAACTGAAAGCCGTAAGGTCAAGGTACGGGGCAGCGGGACCGACAGTGTAAGCATAAATCATGAATCTGTTGAATTAAGATTTGTTGAGCAGGTCATAGACAATGAACAGACCAATCTGCTCGGAGGACTGTTAAGGACTCTTGAGGAAGAGTATTTTGACGGGAAAAAGCCCCTTGAGGAGTGCATTAACGAACTCTATGGAAGGCTGAAAGAAGAGGGTTTTGCATCTGCATGCAAAGGACTTATTCCGGGCAATTACGCGATGGTAAGAAGCCTGGAACTTTGGGCCATGGTCAACAGATACAGGGGTCTGGTGTTAAAGTAAGCCGACATATGAATTTCCATGAAATCATGTTATAATACTATAACAAAAGAAATGGAGGGTGCCGGTAAGAAATGAAGCAGATGAACATGCTTGTATCCGGACTTGTCGGGTCGGGAGATCACAAGAGGATTTGTGTTTATTTCAGCGACAAGGATAAATATGCCGAGGGTTCAATACCTGATTGCAGGATTACATCAAGCAAGGGCTTCAATAAAGAGGAGCTGGCAGAGATAGAGGAATACTTAAAAGACAACAGGGACCACATTATAGAAGAAGCTAAAAAGGTAAATCCGATGAAATCCTTCATGGGCAGGAAATAACATAAAGTAACATAGTTTTACACTGACCTCCACATATTCAGCCGGAGGTCAAATTTTTGAATGGATCTGAATATGGAGATAAATATTAACAATCTTGATCTTAAGCAGATAGCAGACAGTGGACAATGCTTCAGATGGAAGGCGGTAGATGACGTATATGAAGTAATAGCCTTCGACAGATGCTTAAGGATAAAACAGAAGGACAGGACATTTGATCTTGACTGTGATGAAAAGGAATGGGTTGATATATGGTCATCCTATCTTGATATGGATACGGATTATGAATCCATAGGAAAAGCTGTTAAGGGATCTGATGATGAATATCTTAAGGCTGCATACAAGGCAGGAAGCGGTATAAGGATATTAAGACAGGACCTATGGGAAACCATTGTATCCTTTATTATCTCGCAAAACAATAATATAAAGAGAATAAAGGGAAGTATAGAGGCTATATGCTCTAAGGCTGCCCTGCCTCTTGACGGACAGGTGCCACAAGGCAGATACAGGCTCCCGAAAGCCGGTGAGATCGACAGGGAATTCTTCAATGACAGAAGTTTAGGTCTCGGATACAGGGATGTATATCTTGCCGATATGTATGAATACGCAGCTCATAATCATGATTTCCCTGACAGGCTTAAGGACATGGATAATGAAGGGGCTTATAAAGAATTAAAGTCATTCAAGGGCATAGGGGATAAGGTAGCCAACTGCGTGTGCTTATTTGGCCTTCATCATATAGATGCCTTTCCGATAGATACGCATATTAAGCAGATACTTAAGCTTTATTATCCCAATGGTTTTGATTTTGAACGTTATAAGGGATATGCGGGGATAATCCAGCAGTATATATTCAATTATAAGTTGAATTCTGCCAGGGTCTGAATATACCGATAATTTGTATATATAAACAGAAGGATCAATTATGCCATATTTGCCTGTCACAAAAGAGGATATGGACAAAAGAGGGCTTAAAGAGCTGGATTTTGTATATGTATGCGGGGATGCCTATGTTGACCATCCCTCTTTTGGTCATGCCATAATATGCCGGGTTCTTGAAGCCCACGGTTACTCGGTCGGTATCATCGCCCAGCCCGATTGGAAGGATGAAGGATCGATAGCGCTCCTTGGCAGGCCCCGTCTTGGCTTTTTCGTCAGTGGCGGAAACATGGATTCAATGGTCAACCATTATACGGTAAACAAGAAGAAAAGATCCCAGGATGCTTATTCACCCGGAGGGAAGACAGGCAGAAGACCTGACAGGGCAGTGATAGTATACGGAAACCTTATAAGACGAAAGTTTAAGGATATTCCAATCATCATAGGAGGGATAGAAGCATCCCTACGCAGGATGAGCCATTATGATTACTGGTCGGATTCCATGAGAAGGTCCATCCTCCTTGATTCGGGTGCCGATATCTTATCATACGGTATGGGTGAGAAGTCTACCATAGAGATAGCGGATGCGCTCAATTCAGGCCTTGCGGTTTCTGACATAACCTTTGTCAGGGGAACCGTATATAAGGCAAGGACATCAGAAGACACGGTAGATGCGATAATGCTTCCTCCGTTCTCACAGGTGCAGAATGATAAGAAAAAATACGCAGAATCATTTGCCCTACAGTATGAAAACACGGATCCGTTTACAGGTAAAGCACTGATAGAGGAGTATGATCATAATGTTTACATTATCCAGAATCCACCGTCATATCCGCTTACTTCCATGGAACTTGATGATGTTTATGATTTACCCTACATGAATGATTACCATCCGTCTTATAAGGATCTTGGCGGAGTTCCGGCTATAAATGAGATAAAGTTCTCGATTACCGGTAACAGGGGATGCTTCGGAGGCTGCAGTTTCTGTTCCCTTACCTTCCACCAGGGCAGGATAGTTCAGGCAAGAAGCCATGAATCCATAATAAAAGAAGCTGTAAAGATGACTGAGGATCCGGATTTTAAGGGGTATATCCATGATGTGGGAGGACCTACGGCCGATTTCCGCTTCCCTTCATGTGAAAAACAGTTAAAGAGCGGGGTATGCAGGGACAGGCAGTGCCTATTTCCAAGACCCTGTAAGAACCTTAAGGTAGATCATTCGGATTATGTGGAATTACTTAGGAAGTTAAGGAAATTAAAGGGTGTTAAAAAGGTGTTCATAAGATCCGGCGTGAGGTTTGACTATCTTATGGCAGATAAGGACGATACGTTTTTTCATGAAATGCTTAAATATCATGTGAGCGGACAGCTGCGGGTGGCACCCGAACACATCTCCGATAACGTATTACGATATATGGGTAAGCCGGGAAACGAAGTATATCAGGCCTTCCTAAAAAAATATGAGGAATATAACAGAGGAACAGGGAAGGACCAGTATGCCATTCCCTATCTTATGTCATCACATCCGGGTTCGACCATGAAGGAAGCGATCGAGCTGGCTGAGTATATAAGAGACCTCGGCTATATGCCACAGCAGGTCCAGGACTTCTACCCTACACCCTCTACCTTATCGACAGTCATGTACTATACCGGTCTTGATCCAAGGGATATGAAGAAGGTATATGTTGAGAGGAATCCGCACCGCAAGGCTATGCAGAGGGCTCTTATACAGTATAGGGACCCGAAGAATTACGACCTTGTAAAGGAAGCCCTTTTGGAAAACGGAAGGGCCGACCTTATCGGCTTTAGTAAGGAATGTCTTATACCGCCAAGACTCATAAAGCAGAAAAAGAGATCTGACAGACCTGATGAAAAGAAGGATATGAGGGAAAGAAACAAAAGGGCAGGAAACAGCGGCAGAGATATTAAGAATAACAGATCATACGGAAAAGACAAAAAATATAAGGGAAGGAAAGTAAAATGAAAAAGGGACTTGTAATGGAAGGCGGTGCAATGAGGGGACTGTTTTCCTCAGGTGTGACAGATGTACTGATGGAAAACGGTATAAAGTTTGACGGAGGAGTGGGAACCAGCGCAGGTGCTGCCTTTGGCTGTAATTATAAATCGGGTCAGATCGGAAGGGCCCTCCGCTATAATAAAGAATACTGTGCCGATGAGAGGTATGTCAGTGCCAAGAGCTTTTTTAAGACGGGAAATCTCTACTCTGAGGACTTCTGCTATCATCAGATACCCGAAGTCCTTGATAAGTTTGACTTTGAAACCTTTAAAAAGGATCCCATGGAATTCTATGCTACATGTACCAATATAGAAACGGGCCTTGCAGTTCATCATAAATATGATGAAAAAACGGAGGATATGGCTGTATTCCTTGAATGGGTAAGGGCTTCGTGTGCAATGCCCTTACTTGAGCAGATAGTTGAGATAGACGGACTCAAGCTCCTTGACGGAGGTGTGGGGGATTCTGTACCGATAAGGTTTATGGAAGAGATAGGGTATGACAGGAATGTTGTCATACTGACCCAGCCCCTTACATATGTAAAGAAGAAGATCAAGTACGGGCTGCTGGCAAGAAAGGTCTACAGGCAGTATCCTAAACTTACCGATGCCATGCTTGACAGGCATGAGAGGTACAATGAAACCTATTCCTATATAAGGGAGAAGGAGCTTAAGGGTGACCTCTTCGTCATAAGACCGCCAAGATCACTTAATATAAGCATTACCAACAAGCCTGAGGAAATTCAGAGAGTATATGATATAGGAAGAAATGAAGGTTTAAAATGTCTTGATGCCCTGAAGGAATTTCTAAGCTGAGGATATTGTGATACAGCCTGCCTTAATGGTATCAGAATGTTTACAAACCCGCGATTTGGCTATATAATGGACTTTGGCTTTTTGTCTTAAAATGATTGTTTCGCATAAGAAATGGGAATGGAAAATATGGATCAGATAATAACAAGCCTGCTCGAGACGGATGCATACAAGTTCTCAATGGGACAGGCAATATATCACCAGTTCAGTGATTACAAGACTACATGGAGCTTCAAATGCAGGAATGAGGATGTACATTTCACGGATGAGATGGTTAAGGAGATCAAGGACCAGATCAGGATGTACTGCAATCTCCGCTTTAATGAAGACGAACTTGATTATCTTAACAATATCAAGTGGCTCAGGGGTTCTTATGTTGATTTCTTAAGGCTGTGGAAGCCGAGGTTTGATGATTTTGAGATAGATACGGATGCAGACTGCGGCCTTACCATAGAGACAAAGGGCACATGGCTTAATACTTCCATGTATGAAATACCCACACTTGCCATAGTAAATGAGGTCTACTTCAGGATGGCCTATGATTACGATAAGCTCATCAAATCCTTTAAGGACAGGTTAAGGGATAAGGTAGCCAAGCTTGAGAACGGTGAATATGAGCTTAATGCATTTTCCGAATTCGGAATGAGAAGGCGCTTGTCGGCAGAGGCTCAGGAGCTTGCGGTAAAGGCCTTAAAGGATGGGAAGTATGAGGGTTCCAGGTTTGTCGGAACCTCCAACGTATATTTGGCAAAGAAGTATGGTATCACGCCTGTCGGAACCATGGCACATGAATGGATCATGTGTGTCGGACAGGGTAACCACAAACACAATCCTGCTTATTCCAACTGGTATGCTCTTGATGCATGGGTTAAGGAATACGGAGTATTGAACGGAACGGCCCTTACCGATGCGATCACGACGGACTGCTTCCTTAAAGATTTCCAGCTTACATATTCGACCCTGTTCTCGGGTGTACGGCATGACAGCGGTGACCCTTATGTTTGGGGCGATAAAATGATTAACCACTATAATGAACTGGGCATAGATCCCAAGACTAAGACACTTCTGTTTTCCGACAGCCTTGACTTTGACAGGGCAACAAAAATAAACAGGTATTTTAAGGATAAGGTCAAGACAGCCTTCGGTATAGGAACCTATATAGCAAACGATACTGAAGTGCCCGCCCTTAACATAGTTATGAAGACAACTGCCTGCAACGGAATGGATGTGGCCAAGATATCCGATGTTGAAGGCAAGGGCATGTGCAAGAATCCGGAATATATACATTATTTAAAGAGATGTATCGACTGGAGGATGGAACACAGTTCCGTGGTGATACGATGAAATACTATCTGCTATGATCATGCAGATGAACATCCGTATATAGAAGTAAAGCAAGAAAGGGAAAAAATATGTACAACAAGGTATCAACAGACTTAAGCTTCGTGGAGAGAGAAAAAGAGATAGAGAAGTTCTGGTCTGACAATGACATTTTCAGAAAGAGCATGGAGAACAGGAAGGAAGGGGAGACCTATACTTTCTACGACGGACCGCCAACAGCCAATGGCAAGCCCCATATAGGTCATGTTCTTACCCGTGTCATTAAGGATATGATACCTAGATACCGAACCATGAAGGGTTACTATGTTCCCCGTAAGGCAGGCTGGGATACCCACGGCCTTCCGGTTGAGTTAGAGGTTGAGAAGAAGTTAGGCCTTGACGGCAAGGAGCAGATCGAGGAATACGGTCTTGATCCCTTTATAAAGGAATGTAAGGAGTCCGTCTGGAAATACAAGGGAATGTGGGAGGACTTCTCGGGAACCGTAGGTTTCTGGGCTGATATGGATGATCCCTACGTTACCTATCATGATGATTTTATCGAGTCCGAATGGTGGGCTCTTAAGCAGATATGGGATAAGGGCCTTCTCTACAAGGGCTTTAAGATAGTTCCCTACTGTCCGAGGTGCGGTACCCCTCTTTCTTCACACGAGGTGGCTCAGGGTTATAAGACACTTAAGGAACGTACCGCAATTGTAAGGTTTAAGATAAAGGATGAGGAGAATGCCTACTTCCTTGCCTGGACGACAACACCCTGGACCCTGGCTTCAAATATAGGCCTCTGTGTTAACCCCGAGGAAACATATATAAGGGTAAAGGCTGCAGACGGTAAGGTTTATATACTTGCCAAAGCTCTCGCCGACAGCGTGCTGGGATCGATAGAGAGAGAGGAAGGAACACCCGCTTATGAGATCCTTGAGACCTATAAGGGCACGGATCTTGAATACAAGGAATACGAACCCCTATATCAGTGTGCCAAGGACAGTGCCGACAAGCAGCATAAGAAGGCTTTCTTTATATACTGTGATGACTATGTAACAATGTCTGACGGTACCGGAATCGTTCACATAGCACCAGCCTTCGGTGAGGATGATGCAAGGGTGGGACGTAAGTATGATGCTCCCTTCGTTCAGATGGTTGATGAACGCGGAGTCATGAAGGATGAGACACCCTTTGCCGGTATGAGGTGTAAACCCACCAAGGAAGAGCTTGAAGCAGGAGCGGTTGACTGTGACAAGAACGTACTTATAGATCTTGATAAGAGGGGTCAGTTATTCTCGGCACCAAAGGTTGAACATGACTACCCCCACTGCTGGAGATGTGACACTCCCCTTCTTTATTATGCAAGGGAAAGCTGGTTTATAAAGATGACGGCGGTGAGGGACGACCTTGTTGCCAATAACAAGACCGTTAACTGGATACCTCCAACAATAGGAGAGGGACGTTTCGGCAACTGGCTTGAGAATATCCAGGACTGGGGTGTATCACGTAACCGTTACTGGGGAACTCCTCTTAATATTTGGGAATGTCCCGGATGCGGCAAGCAGATATGCATAGGTTCAAGAGAAGAACTTAAGGAGGCAAGCGGAAGGGATGATGCCCTTACGGTTGAGCTCCACAGGCCCTATATCGATGATTTTGCATGTGCGTGTCCCGATTGCGGTAAAGAAATGAAACGTGTTCCGGAAGTTATAGACTGCTGGTTTGATTCGGGAGCAATGCCTTTTGCCCAGCATCATTATCCTTTTGAGAATAAGGAACTGTTCGAGAGTCAGTTCCCGGCTCAGTTTATTTCAGAGGCAGTGGATCAGACCCGTGGATGGTTCTATTCCCTTATGGCAGAATCAACCCTTCTCTTTAACAGGTCGCCTTATGAGAACGTAATAGTTCTGGGTCTTGTTCTTGATGAGAACGGGGAGAAGATGAGTAAGAGTAAGGGTAATGCGGTAGATCCCTTCGATGCTTTAAAGACAATGGGTGCAGATGCGATAAGGTGGTATTTCTATATTAACTCGGCTCCCTGGCTTCCCAACCGCTTCCATGACAAGGCAGTAATGGAAGGACAGAGAAAGTTCATGGGTACGCTCTGGAACACCTATGCCTTCTTCGTTCTCT
The DNA here is from genome assembly GCA_045131145.1 of Lachnospiraceae bacterium. Lineage (GTDB taxonomy): Bacteria > Bacillota > Clostridia > Lachnospirales > Lachnospiraceae > UBA2868. Next base: position 9,554 of record JBGUQP010000104.1, read on the forward strand.
ATGCGAATATAGATGATTTTGACGCAAGTAAGTACGAACTTGAATATGATAAGCTTCCGGTAATGGATAAGTGGATATTAAGTAAGCTTAATACTGTTGTCGGTGAAGTTGATGATAACCTCTTTAACTACAGGATACCCGAGGCTGCAAGGGCATTGTCGGAATTCGTCGATGACCTTTCAAACTGGTATGTGAGAAGGTGTCGTGAGCGTTTTTGGGCCAAGGGCATGGAGCAGGATAAGATAAATGCCTATATGACCCTCTATACATCACTTGTTACAATTGCCAAGGCAGCAGCTCCCATGATTCCTTTTATGACGGAGCAGATATATTTAAACCTTGTAAGAAGTGTGGATAAGTCGGCTCCCGAGAGTATACAC
>JBGUQP010000105.1:0-5919 GCA_045131145.1 Lachnospiraceae bacterium
GGTAACCTGCTGTTTTCCGGCATAGATGCGGCAACAAGCGGATCGGGTACAATAAATACATCAAATCAGATCGCCTTAAAGGCGGAGGCGGAGAGGATAGTCAAACAGGAGGTCACTCAGGTTCTCCTGGGCTCAGTTTTTGAAGATGTTAAGGTGGCCCCCAATCTTGTGTTTGATTTTTCCTCGACTAACGAGACTGAACATACCTATACCCAGGCTGATGCGAACGGTACCAATGTCATATCTCATGAGCATACCTATGAGGCCGAGGGTTCGGGCGGAACCGCAGGAGTTCCGGGAACCGATACCAACCAGGAAGAAACAACCTATGTTATGGAGAATGGGGCTAATTCGGATTATTCGGTGGCTGAAGAGACAAGGGACTATCTCCCGGCCGAGAAGATAACCGATAAGCAGACACCGGGAGGCGTTATCAAGTATGATGAGTCATCTATAGCGGTGACCGCATCACATTACGTAATATACAAGGAGACTGATCTTAAACAGAGCGGTGCACTTGACGGTATAACCTTTGACGAATTCATAGCCGCAAACAGTGGGCTCGTTACAAGAGAAATAGATGAGACCATGATAGCCCATGTTTCACGGGCCACGGGAATACCGGCTGCCAATATATCGATTATTGCTTATGATGTCCCTATATTCCAGGCTGATGAGAGCAAGGGAATGAGTGCTTCCGATATAGCTCAGATAGCCCTTATCGTTATCATTCTGGCTCTTCTTGCGGTAGTTGTATTCTCGAGCATGAGGAAGGAGAAACCGGTCATAGAACAGGAAGAAGAATTGTCGGTTGAGGATCTGCTGCAGACCACCCAGGAACAGCAGCAGCCTCAGCTGGAGGAAATAGAACTTGAGAACAAATCCGAGATCAGGATCGCCGTTGAGAAGTTCGTGGATGACAATCCCGATGCGGCCGCAGCGCTGCTTCGGAACTGGCTTAGCGGGGATTGGGGGTAATCATGGCAGGCAGAGGAAGCGGAAGCGTAGAAGAAGAACTTTCGGGTGTCCAGAAGGGAGCTATTTTACTGATATCCCTTGGGCCCGAGCGCTCAGCCGAGATTTTTAAGCATCTTAAAGAAGAAGAGATAGAGGACTTAACGCTTGAGATAGCCAATACCAGAAGCGTTACTCCCCAGATAAAGGAGCAGGTCCTTGAGGAATTCTATCAGGTATGTCTGGCCCAGCAGTACATTGCAGAGGGTGGTATCGGATACGCAAAGGAACTCCTGGAAAAGGCGCTTGGCGAGGAAGAGGCGATGAGCGTTATCGGCAAGCTTACAGCATCGCTCCAGGTTAAGCCGTTCGAATTTGTCAGGAAGACTGAGGCTTCACAGCTTCTCAACTTCATCCAGGATGAGCATCCGCAGACTATCGCACTTATCCTGTCCTATTTAAATGCTTCGCAGGCAGCACTTATAGTTTCGGCCCTGCCGCCGGACAGGCAGGCGGATGTAGCCAAGCGTATAGCCCTTATGGACCGTACCAGCCCCGATGTTGTCAAGGAGGTTGAACGAATATTGGAGACCAAGCTGTCATCTCTTGTTAATCAGGATTACACCGTTATCGGCGGCGTAGATTCAGTAGTAGAGATCCTCAATACGGTTGACCGTTCGACCGAGAAACATATTATGGAAACACTTGAGATCGATGAGCCTGAGCTTGCTGATGAGATCCGTAAGAAGATGTTCGTATTCGAGGATATCCTTCTTCTTGATGACCGTGCTATCCAGAGAGTGCTTCGTGATGTTGATAACGGAGATCTTGCGGTTGCTCTTAAGAGTGCCAACGAGGAAGTTCAGAACGCTATCTTCAACAACCTGAGTAAACGACTTGCTGTTATGATCAAGGAAGATATGGAATTCATGGGACCTGTCCGTATGAAGGATGTTGAAGAAGCACAGCAGAAGATAGTTAACGTCATCAGACGTCTTGAGGATTCGGCAGAGATCGTCATATCCAGAGGTGGAGGTGATGAGATAGTTGTCTAATCTTCTCAAGTCGAATTATGTGGTAAAAAAAGAAGAGACCAGGGTGATCGATTCCAATGATCTTATACAGAAAAGACTCGAGAGCCTTGCGATACAGGCTCCCCATGATGCCGAACCTGTACAGGAAGCGGAATTCGTTGAATTTACCGAGGGACTGAATGCAGAACAGCTGGAGCTCCTTCTTGATGATAATCCCGACAGAGACCGTGATACCGTGGAGGTTATCGGGGACGATGGAACTGCCGTGGAAGAGGGTATCAGTGAGGAAGCACGGGAGGAATTCCTGAGGGAAGCGAAAGAGATAGTAGAAAATGCGAGAGAGGAAGCCCGCAGGATAATTGAAGAGGCAAACAGCCGGGCTGATGCCATAAAGGCGGAACAGAAGGAAGCAGGTTACAGGGAGGGATACGATCAGGGGCATGCCGAAGGTATAAGGGTAATAGATGAAAAGATGGCAGAGCTTGAAGAAAAGGAAGCTGCCATCAATACCGAATATGACAGGAAGCTTGCCGAAGCAGAGCCGCTTCTGGTGGATGCCATTACGGATATATATCAGCATGTCTTTCATGTTTCACTTTCCGCTAACAGGGAGATACTGCTGAATCTTCTGCATGATACGGTCAGAAATATCGAGGGCGGCAAGAACTTTATAATACATGTTTCCAAGAGTGATTATGAGTATGTAAACGACAGGAAGGATCAGCTCACCGAGGGACTTGGAAGCACTGACACGATCGAGGTTATTGAAGACCTTACCCTCCGCCAGACCGAAGCATTTATTGAAGCCGAGGGCGGGATATATGACTGCGGTATAGGAACCGAACTCGAGCTTCTGAAAAAAGAGCTTATGCTTTTATCCTACCAGAAGAGTTAAGGGAAAGGGGAAGGCTGAGTGAACATTGAGAAATACGGAAAGCTTAAGGATAAAACCTTTTATAAACGTCTCGGCAAGGTTGTCAATGTTGTCGGCCTTACCATAGAGTCTTTAGGCCCGGATGCGAGCCTTAATGACTTGTGCAAGATCACCCTTGATGAAGAAGGCGACAAGTACGTCCTCGCCGAGGTGGTCGGATTTCGAGATAACAGAACACTTCTTATGCCCTGCGACAATACCGAAGGGATCGGTTTCGGATGTATTGTCGAAAATCTGGGCTATCCCCTGTCGGTAAGTGTAGGTGATGAGATGCTTGGGCAGTGCCTCGACGGACTCGGAAGGCCTACTGACGGAACGACGGTCAAGACGGCGATAAGCTACCCGGTGGAAGCTATGCCGCCGGATCCCATGGACAGAATCATAATAGATACACCACTTCCGCTTGGAGTTAAAGCTGTGGACGGTATAATGACTATCGGCAAAGGCCAGCGTATCGGTATATTTGCGGGTTCCGGTGTCGGAAAGTCAACACTTCTCGGTATGTTTGCGAGAAATACCAAGGCCGACATTAACGTCATCGCCCTGATAGGGGAGCGTGGCCGTGAGGTGCGCGAATTTATCGAGAGGGATATGGGTGAAGAGGGTATGAAGAGATCGATTGTCGTCGTAGCCACTTCTGATAAACCCGCCCTGATGCGCAAGAAAGCAGCTCTCACTGCAACGGCGATCGCAGAGTATTTCAGGGATCAGGGTAAGGATGTCCTGCTTATGATGGATTCTCTTACCCGTTTCTCAATGGCTCAGAGGGAGATAGGCTTAGCATCCGGTGAGCCTCCGGTTACCAGGGGGTATCCGCCGAGCGTTTATGCCGAGATGCCCAAGCTCCTTGAGAGGGCCGGAAATTCGGATAAGGGTTCGATCACGGGCCTCTACACCGTACTTGTGGATGGTGATGACTTTAACGAGCCCATAACAGATACGGCCAGAGGTATCCTGGACGGCCATATAATGCTCAACAGGCGTCTGGCTCATAAGAATCACTATCCCGCTATTGATATATTACAGTCTATATCCAGGTGTATGAGCCAGATAGCGACCAAGGAACACAAGGCATTGGCAGGCAAGCTTAAGAACGTACTTGCAACCTATAACGAAGCGGAAGACCTTATTAACATCGGTGCCTATAAATCGGGTGCCAATCCCAGCATCGATTATGCGATCGAGAAGATCGATGCCGTGAACGGGTACCTGTGCCAGGGTACGGATGAGAAGTTCAGTTTCGACGACGAGCTTAAGCTGCTTGAGGAAATCTTTTAGATTCAGGTGATCTTTATGGCTAAGTTTTTCTACAAGATGCAGAATATACTGGATATTAAGGAGAAGCTTGAGACCCAGGCAAGGAATGACTACGCCGTGGCGAATGCTGCCCTGGCTGAAGAGGAAGATAAGCTTAATGCATTAAAAGACAGGCGGGACGGATATGAGGAGAAACTTAAAGAATCATATAGCGGGAGGCTCGACCTTAGTAATATTACGGAGTATGCCGACGCGGTTGAGATAATCAAGTACCATATAAGGCTTCAGGAAGTGAATGTGGCCAAGGCCATGAAACAGGTTGACATAACTCGAGAAAAGCTCCAGGAGGCAATGCAGGAGAGAAAAACCCACGAGAAGCTTAAGGAGAATGCTTTTGAAGTGTTCAAGCAGGAGGTTGCGGCTTCGGAGAGCAAAGAGATCGATGAGCTTGTAAGTTACAGACATGGACAGAACTGATCATAAGGGGAAAATAAATGGCAGACGAAATAGTGGTTGATGAGCAGCAGGAGGAATCAGCCAAGGAAAGAAAAAAAAGAGAAAAAGCCGAAAAAAAAGCACTCAAGAAGGCAGGCAAGGGTTTTGATGCAACAGTGGGAGACGGGGGCGCAATGTATGTCGATGCTGAAGAGGATGAGGATGAAGGATCCCTGTCCATGGCCCTTATCACACTTTTTATCGTGCTTGTATGGCTTGCCATACTTGCACTGCTCATAAAACTGGATGTTGGCGGATTCGGCTCAGGTATAATGACTCCGGTCTTTAAAAATGTTCCGGTGATAAACAATATCCTTCCCGAGAAGGATGTCTACGTGGAAGAAGATGCGGAATTCAAGGATCTTAATGAGGCTGTTGAAGAGATTGAAAGGCTTCGCGCCGAGAATGAAGTTTTAAAGGAACAGCAGGAATCGTCCAGTTCATCTTCATCGGAAGAGGTAGCGACCCTCAAGGAAGAGATCAAGAGGCTCAAGACATTTGAAGATTCTCAGGTGGAATTCCAGAAACTTAAGACAGAATTCTATGAGGAGGTGGTCTTTGCGGACCAGGCTCCGGATATAGCAAATTACAAGACATACTATGAGAGCATTGACCCGGATAATGCCGAATACCTCTATAAGCAGGTTGTGAAGCAGATGGCCGATGATAAGGAACTGTCGGAATATGTTAAGGCATATACCGAGATGAAGCCCAAGAGTGCCGCAAAGGTTTTCGAGGAGATGTCAGGTAACCTTGATCTTGTGGCAAAGATACTGGGCGCAATGGATGCATCAAGCAGGGCCAAGATATTAAATGTTATGGACCCCAAGATAGCATCATCCCTTACCAAGATTATGGATCCCGATTAATTATTTCTAATATTTTCGGGAATTTGTCCGATATATGTATTGAATAATTCAGGACACCGGATACCGGTTGGGTTTAAGAAAGTCATGAATTATCCAGAATACGAAAGAAAGGAGGAAATAATGGGAACAGCACCTATAAAAGACGTCATGTTAAGCTTTCAGGCAGCCGGCGGAATTGAAGCGCCGGGAAAGGCGGATGACAAGGGCGGAATGTTTATGGACGTTCTGAACGGAGCGGTAGCAAAGAACGGGCAGGCTCAGGCAAACAAGACGGATCCTTCGACAGTTAAACAGGCCGATGGAAACCGTATGGGTATCAAAAAGGCCCAGACAGCTGAATCCAGAGGGATCAAAAATGATGACGGAGCGCAGAAAC
>JBGUQP010000106.1:0-6341 GCA_045131145.1 Lachnospiraceae bacterium
CTGTATTCCGGCGTTCTCACACGGGCTATGGTGGCACAGTTACCGACCTGTTTGGCAACAGTGCAGCATAAAAGGTTAAGTTCATCAGAACCTGTAACAGCTATCATGAGGTCGGCATTTTTTATACCGGCTTCTTCCTGAGTCTTAAAGCTGGCACCGTTCCCTTCGACCCCCATTATATCAAAGGTGTTGGTAAGGGCTTCCAGATTCTTGGCATTCTTATCGATGATGGTTATTTCATTGCCTTCCTTGCTTAAGATCTCAACCAGGGTCGAACCGACCTTGCCGCAACCTACTATAATTATTTTAAGACCTTGCTTGACAGGACTCTTGTAACCGAATAAGCTCATTATCTTCCTCCTAAATCAACCACTATAATACCACTTTATAAATAAAAAAGCATTAAATTGTTACAATTATCGGCAAAATACAAGATTGAAAGAATTTAGGACTAAGTGTATGATATTACTGTTTATCGGATATAATGACTTTAATCATGTTAGGGAGACAGAAAATGGATAAAGAAAAAGTCATAGTCATTGATTTCGGAGGTCAGTATAACCAGCTTGTGGCAAGGCGTGTCCGTGAATGCAGCGTTTACTGTGAAATCTACTCATACAAGACCCCTCTTGAAAAGATAAGGGAAATGAATCCTAAGGGGATCATATTAACAGGTGGACCGAACAGTGTATATGAAGAAGGAGCGCCAAGTGCCGGAATGGACCTGTTTGAAATAGGTGTTCCGATTCTGGGACTCTGTTACGGTGCCCAGCTTATGAGTCATGTGCTCGGAGGAGAGGTAAAAAGGGCAGACGCAAGGGAATATGGTAAAACAAGGACTCTGATAAAATCGGATTCAAGGCTTTTTGAAGGTGTGGGTACTGCACTTGATCCCAGGGAAAGTTTCGCAGACGTGCTTAGTAGTCAGGAAAGATCAAACAAATGTTTTGAAGAAACAAAAACATTGGTGACTCAGGTGTGGATGAGCCATTTCGATTATATTTCAAAACTGGCACCGGGTTTTACTACCGTTGCATACACGGCCAACTGTCCGGTTGCAGCGGCTGAAGACGAGGAAAAGAAGCTTTATGCGATCCAGTTCCATCCGGAAGTCCTTCATACTCCCGAGGGAACGAGGATACTATATAATTTTGTGAGAAACATATGCGGTTGCAAGGGCGACTGGAGGATGGATGCCTTTGTTGAAAGTGCAATACAGTCGGTCCGTGATAAGGTAGGAGACGGAAAGGTACTTCTTGCACTGTCCGGAGGAGTTGATTCCTCCGTTCTTGCGGCTCTTCTGTCAAAGGCCATAGGAAATCAGCTTACCTGTGTATTTGTTGATCACGGACTTTTAAGAAAGAATGAAGGGGATGAAGTTGAAGAGATATTCGGTAAAGACGGCCGGTTTGATCTTAACTTTGTAAGGGTGAATGCACAGGAGAGGTATTATAAGAAGCTTGAGGGTGTCAGTGAACCTGAGAGCAAAAGAAAGATAATAGGGGAGGAGTTCATAAGGGTATTTGAAGAAGAAGCCAAAAAGATAGGCAAGGTTGATTTTCTGGCCCAGGGCACCATTTATCCCGATGTGGTAGAAAGCGGACTTGGCGGCGAATCAGCAGTAATCAAATCCCATCATAATGTGGGCGGATTGCCTGATTATGTTGATTTTAAGGAAATAATAGAACCCCTAAGGAACTTATTTAAGGATGAAGTAAGGACGGCAGGAATAGAACTGGGACTTCCGAAGAAGCTTGTATACAGGCAGCCTTTCCCGGGGCCCGGACTGGGAGTAAGAATAGTGGGAGAGGTTAGTGCCGATAAGGTCAGGATAGTACAGGACGCCGACTATATTTACCGTGAGGAGATCGATAAAGCCGCTGAATCCTATAAGGAAGAAACAGGTATCGATCCCGAATGGAAGCCCGATCAGTATTTTGCAGCACTTACCGATATGAGAAGTGTCGGCGTAATGGGTGATGAACGTACTTATGATTACGCGGTCGCACTAAGAGCCGTAAATACCATAGATTTCATGACGGCGGAAGCAGCTGATATTCCGTTTGAAGTATTACAGACTGTAATGAGCCGCATAATAAACGAAGTCCGTGGAGTAAACCGGGTATTTTATGATCTTACGAGTAAACCTCCCGGGACGATAGAGATGGAATGAAGAAAATGAAATCTGATGAAGAGATTAAAATGGGTGAACAAAGAACAGTAATAGAACTAAAACCTGCAGCAAAGGAAGATCTCGAAACAGTATGGAAAATGCAGGTGGAAGCATTCACAGAACTATTGGAAAAGTATCAGGATCATGATATGAGTCCCGCAGCTGAAAGCATAGATAAAGTACTAGCAAGATTTGAACAGCCGTGGACTACATATTTTTTCATTATGGCAAATGATGAGAAAGTTGGAGTGATCCGGGTTGTGGATAAGAAGGATGGCAGCAGAAAGCGCATATCGCCTATCTGGATCATGACAGAATATCGGAATAAAGGCTATGCACAGCAGGCGATCAGGGAAGCAGAAAGGATATACGGACCTGATCACTGGTGTCTGGATACAATATTGCAGGAAAGGGGCAACCTTCATCTGTACGAAAAGCTTGGGTATCACCGGACCGGCAGGATCGATAAGATTAATGACAGAATGGATATCGTATATTATGAAAAAGACTGAAGGCAGGACTAATGTATGGAAGTGGTGAAACAGATGAGAATAGAACATGTTGCCATGTATGTGAACGATCCTGAAGCTGTAAGGGATTTTTTTGTAAAGTATCTTGGCGGGCATTCAAATGACGGGTACCATAACAAGACTACGGATTTCAGATCATACTTTATAAGCTTTGGAGACAGTGCCCGATTGGAAATAATGTCAAAGCCCGGTTTGATCGATCAAGATAAACCATTGAACCGGACAGGATATGCTCATATCGCTTTTTCTGTCGGAAGCAGGGACAAGGTAGATGAGCTGACGGAGAGACTCAGAGAAGACGGTTATGAAGTTGTAAGCGGTCCCCGTATAACAGGTGATGGCTATTATGAATCCTGTGTGGTTGTGATCGAAGGAAATCAGATTGAACTGACGGAAGATGATCAGGGCCATTCATAATCCATTAAGTCCGAAATATACAGGCGTTCTTCGGAACCTGTTTGGAAAATGACATCTTCTTTGGAACCATCGTCCTTTATCAGTGTTGCATATAAGAAATTGGAATTTTTGTATCCCGGATCATACTTAAGATCCCTGATCCAGCCGCCACGGCAGAAAAAGCCGTTTGTTGAAACCACCCGATCTTCTTCGACAGCGTTTTTATCGGCGTAATACGGTACTTCCAGGAAATCGCGGCCGTTTACCTTAACATAGAGCTTATCATCTTCAAACAGAAGAATGACATCAGCATAATATCCCATTCCTGTATAATCAAAACCGGTAAGATCGGAAGTCCAGTAATAAGGTACATCACTGGCAGCATCGGAACTGTCATCATCATTTCCGGGAACGGGCATGGATGCCTTTTTAGCCCAGATATCAGCCTGCTTTACGGAATCAGCGGGCACTTCCACATTACATCCTGCAGGAAAGCTGGGATGCGTTTCGTCAGTCCCGTAATAGTCGGGAATATCGCCCTTGAAAGTCACAGATCCCAGTGCTTCACAGTCCTCAAAAGCACCTTCCCCGATGCTGCATATGTCCTTACCTAAAACGACCTTATCAACAGAAGTCTTGCGGAAAGCATCCTCTCCTATGAAAGTCATTTTATCAGGTAACACCAGACTGCCCTTCAGGGACGTACATCTGTCAAAGGCTGATTCTTTTATATGCATAAGGGAATCGGGGAATCCCTTTATCGATGTGATCCCCGTACAGTCACTGAAGCTTCTGCTGCCGATCGATTCAAGAGAATCCGGCAATTCAAGCTCACCCGTAAAGCCTGTTGAAGAAAAGGCTCCGTCTCCTATGATCCTAAGTGATGCAGGCAGGTGCAGCTTGCCCGTCATTCCCTTACAGGACATAAAGGTGTCTTCACATATAACTTCAATACCCTCAGGAAGTTTAAGGGAAGTGAAGCCCTCGCAGTATTGGAATGCGGAATCATAGATAACTTTTACACTGTCTGGTATTTCAAGCTTACCCTTCAGTGAACGGCAGGTAAATGCATAATCTCCGATATTATCAAGTCCGTCAGGTAATGTAAGTGTCCCGTCGAAACCATCATTACTGAATGCATGTGAGCCGATACCGATAACACCTTCAGGTATGATAAGATCGCCCCTTAGGTTCTCACAATAAGAAAAAGCGTTCATCGGGATATCGATAAGACCCTTTGAGAGAGTAAGTGTTCCGTCAAAACCGCACTGATCAAAGACATAATCCCCCAAATAAGTTACGGAATCGGGGATCACAAGGTCGCCGCTTAAGTTTTTACACAGGTGGAATGCACATCGGTCTATTTTCTCAAGTCCGTCAGGCAGTAAAAGAGAACCTTTAAGAGAACTCATATCCTCAAATGCTTCGACACCTATGGTTTTGAGTGATTTTGACAGGGTGATAGAGGAAAACCCCGAGCATCTAGTAAATGCATAGCTGCCGACTGTTTCAACAGAGTCAGGGATCACAAGATCTCCTGTTAGGCCTTCACAGCCGTAAAAAGCAAATTCACCGATTGCTTTAAGGCTTTCGGGCAGAACAAGATTACCGGTCAGAGACTGATTGGAATAAAAAGCACTGTCATCAATCGTTGTTATACCTTCCGAGATGATGAGCTTTTTGATATTATAATCCGACCACATATATTTCTCGGGAGTGACCATTTCACCGGTACCTGTGATTGTCAGTGTCTTATTAAACTTATCGTACTTCCATGAGACACTGTCTCCGCATGTGCCGCTTGTACCATGATATTTGGTGTTTCCGTTCCTGTTTCCTGCACAGCCGATCAGATCAAACAGCATAAGTACTCCCATGAATAGAATCAATGTCTTTTTTATCGTCACTTTATTTCCTCTTTACTTAACAGAATCCGGTACCTTCTTTAAATATGTACTATTATCCCGAAGAAAGGACAGACATTTCCAAAAGCCTGTATTCACTTATGCTTCGGCACTTAAGCAGGGATTTTATCTGCTTGTCCTTATCCGGAAAGGCGTACTGCATATAGCTCCACAGTTCCTTCATCTTCTGGAGAACCGGCTTTTCTCCGCATAATACTTCAGAGTAATCGCATAGAAGCCTTGCCAGAAAGGCTTTCAGTTCTTCCATGGAATAAGAACTGCCTCCCGATAATGAACGTATAAGGGATGGATCCCTAAGTATACCGCGCCCGATCATAACTGCCTTAAGTTTATTTCCGGTCCCTTTTTCAAGTTCGTAAACATCCTTTACCGAAAGGACATCACCATTATAGCATACAGGGTTGACTGATTCTGAGAAAGCCCTGAAAAACATATCTCTGTGAGCCTGCCCCTTATAGTATTCATATCTTACCCTAGGATGGATGGTAAGTTCTTTTACCGGATACTTATTGTAGATTTCAAGGAGTTCGAATATTTCGTCAGGCAGGGATACACCTATCCGGGTCTTTATCGAAATGTCGGTCACCCTGTTTTCATAAATCCTGTATAAAAACTCATCCAGGGCTTCTGTTCTACCAAGAAAGCCCGATCCGCGACCCTTTGATGCAACGGTTTTTGAAGGACAGCCGAGATTAAGGTTTACTTCTCTGTAGCCAAATTCCTTAAGTTTTTTCTCAATTCTAATAAATCCGTCAGGATCATCCGCCAGTATCTGTGGAACAAGATTTATACCTTCATTATGTTCGGGGAGGATCTCATTTATCTCCTTTGAGCTCATTGCACGTTTCTCATGTACAACAAGAAAGGGGGTATAGTACTTTTTTATCCCTTGTCCGAAATGATCCCTGATGGCATTTCTGTAAATATATCCCGTTATACCTTCCATGGGAGCAAGATAGTAAGAGAGATCATAATCAGCTGTATCTATAGTATCTGTATTCATTCATATCTGCCTTTATGTGTAGGAAATAGAATCAGCATGTATTCTAACATATTGAAGGAAACCTTAAAAGGGTATCAACAGGAAATAAACTAAGAGGAAAAAGCAACCGCAAATAACATAATCCGTTAAATATGTATGCTTTTGTTGATAGACAAAGTTTTGATCTCTTACTATAATAATGTTAAAATTAATTGCAAAGGTGGGATATGTATGAGAAAATACTATTTGGACAACATAAGATGGATAACTGTTGTGACGGTAGTCATTTATCATGTGTTCTACATGTACAACAGTGAAGGGATACTGGGAGGAGT
>JBGUQP010000107.1:0-4224 GCA_045131145.1 Lachnospiraceae bacterium
AGCCAGGTTATCGGCAACATCATTTCCAATTCATATAAATATGCAGATACGGGAATTGAAGCCGGATACAGGCTGGTGGATGAGTACCTTGAGATGAACATAAGGGATCACGGCCCCGGTGTGCCCGAAGACGAGATAGGACTTATAACAAATAAGTTCTACAGGGGCAGGCAGTGGGAATCAGGCGATGTGGAAGGCAGCGGCCTGGGATTATATATAGCAAGGATGCTCATGGAGAAGATGGACGGCGGACTTGTAGCCTCAAGTAAGGGGGAGGGCCTTTGCATAACCCTCATGATACCGCTGAGTTAAGTCTGGCACATTTAAGAATTTGATAAGAATTTAATAATTGTTTGACAAAGAAGTTAAATAAGAGGTCATGTATAATACAACCGTAACATGGAAATAAAGCATGTGCGAAAGGATGTATTATTCATGGCCTCTTGTATATTAAGAACGGAAAAGTTAAGCAAATCATTTTCAAACGGCGGCGTGCAGCAGCACGTCATCAAGAACCTCGATCTTGAGATAAGGGAGGGGGATTTCACGGTTATCATGGGAGCGTCGGGATCGGGGAAGTCAACCCTTCTGTATGCCCTGTCGGGAATGGATAAGCCAAGCATGGGGAAGATCTATTTCTCGGGAAAAGAGATCCAGGACTATTCAAATGATGAACTGGCCCTCTTTCGCCGCGGTAACTGTGGTTTCGTGTTCCAGAGCGTGTATCTTCTTGAAAATCAGACGGTGCTCGATAACGTGTTAACAGGAGCCCTCATAGTACAGAAGAACACACCCGAGCTTGTGAATAAGGCTAAGGACCTTCTCAGGAAGACGGGCCTTAAGGATGAAGATATGAATAAGTACCCTAACCAGCTTTCGGGCGGTGAAGCCCAGAGGGTCGGTATAGTGAGGGCGATAATAAACGATCCCCTGATCCTCTTTGCGGATGAGCCCACTGGGCAGCTTAATTCTGCTTCGGGTAAGGAAGTTCTGGATATTTTTACAAATGTACATAAAAACGGACAGAGCATAGTAATGGTAACACACGATCTTAAGACGGCGCTTCGGGGAACCAGGGTTTTATACCTTCGCGACGGCGGTATAGTCGGTGATCATGATATGCCCCCCTTTGGGGAGGACGATATCATAAAGCGCAGGGATTCACTTACGGCATTCCTTAATGAGATGGGGTGGTAAAAATGAAGTTACTGAGGTTATCCTTATTCAATCTTAAGAAAAATAAAAGAGAAGCCGCAGCAGTCGTTTTTCTTACCATGATCACGGTATTTATGCTGTCTGTCTGCGTTGCCAACTCTTCGAAGGTAAAGAAGGTCTTTGACGAAAGCTTTAAGAGATCGGGAAGCATAAACCGTATAGTGATCTTTAAGAAGGATGTCTACAGGGATGAATTTAAGAGGATCCTTGAAGATGAATACAGGGTAAGCAGGCTTAGCCGTAATCCCTTTATCTTCGCGGGCGCTACCGATGTCAGGGCAGGATCCGACGAGGTTGTTTCCTATAACTTCCTCTTTGAAACGCTAAGGACGGAAAGAAAGATAGAGAGCTTTGTTAAGACGGAAGCAATGTCTGATGATGAAGCAGAGGTCTTAGACCACCCTATCTGGCTTCCGGAAGCCTTCAGGATAATTAAAAAGCTCTCGGTCGGTGATACCTTCACGATAATAAAGAGCGGCAGGGATTATCCCTTCACGATAGCGGGCTTCTATGTAACGGGTTTGCAGGCTTCGGACGGTTTCGGCTATAAATGCGTGCTGTCGGATGAGGACTACGAGCTTTTCTCCATGCTGTTTGATATGGGTACATCCTTTGGTTATAACTGCGTGGGATTGTGTTTTGACGATGAAGGTGATTTTGACTATGATGCATTTCTTGAAAGGTGCGGGGAGGCATCATATCAGAATCTCACCATGGGGTCGACTAATCTCTCTTATGAGAGCGAACGGGACAATGAGACGAACTTTACGGATATGTTTTTCAGGCTGATCGCGATCATGTCCTTTATCACGATGGTCTCGGCCCTCTTTATGATAAGGCATAAGATAAGCAGTGACATGGAGGACCAGCTTAAGCAGATAGGAGTCCTTGAAGCGCTCGGTTACAGGGCAGGTGAGATAAGCCTTACTTACCTTTACGAGTATGTGATCTCGGCCGGTCTTGGATGCGTGCTTGGTATCGTCCTTGCATGTCTTGCAACGCCCGTGATAAATGATTTTAACGAAGCTTTGCTGGGGCGCAGCATACACGGAAATACCGAAGTGGGAAAAATCATCGGCATGGCCCTGCTTGTATTTGTGATCCTTCTGCTCTTTGTGCTGGCTAAGGCAGGAACAGTTAAGAAATATCCGCCTGTCATTGCATTCAGAAAGGGGATCACAACCCACAGTTTCAGGAGGAACATGCTCCCGCTTGATAAGTCCGGCGCAAACATAAACTTAAGGCTGGCCATGAAGAAGCTTCTTATGGATATAAAGTCATATTTAGGAGTCGCCGTCTGCATCATAACGGCCGGGATAACCATCCTCTTCGGGATGCTCTCCTATGACTTTTTCAAGGATGGGGCGGACCGGCTTGTTGACATGATGGGGACCGATTCGAATGTGGTCATGGTGGATCTTATGAGCGGAGTCGACCCTTATGCCATACGGGAAGAAATACTTAAGATGCCTGAAGTCAGGAAGGCGCTTGTCACCTTTAAGATAAATGAACTAAGTATAAAGGGTTCGGATATGTCGGGAACCATACAGGTTTTTGATGATTTTAACGATGCGGAGAATATAAAGCCTGCGCTTGGAAGGTTTCCCGAACACGACAATGAGGCCATGATAAGCTACAGAAGGTCAACGATTGAGGACAGGGCCCTGGGCGATTCTATCGTACTTGAAAATGCAGGGATCGAGAAGAGTTACGTAATAACGGGTATCGTTAGTTCCATGATGAATTCCGGCTCGTCAATCTATCTTACGTCTGACGGCTATCAGAGGATCAACATAGATGCAAGGCCTGACAGTATAAACGTCTATTTAAATAACGGGACCGGTTATGATGAATTTGAAGAGAAGCTGACCGGTAAGTTTGGAATGAGCATAAAGGATGCCGAAGCCGGCAGCAGAGCCGAGGGGAGCCTTGAAGAGAGAGTCAGGGCCGTGGCTGATGAGAAGATGGCCGTGATGATGTCCCAGTACGGGGTAACGAGTATTGATTATGCCGTAAGGGTAGGCGATAAGCTCATTACCGGAAACAGCAGGCCCTTTGTCATAAAGGAAGTATCCACCTGGCAGGGCATGATCAAGACACAGCTGGTTCCGATCGCAGATACATTTAAGAACTTTACCCTTCTCTCAGCCGTGGTGATCGTCTTAATAGTTGCCGTCATCCTCATTATAATAGCGGGATCCAATGTCAGGAGACAGAGGCAGAGCCTGGGAATAATGAAGGGCCTTGGCTATTCATCGAGGGACCTTATGACCCAGATGGCATTAAGTATAATGCCTGTGATCATTATATCCCTGATACTTGCATCCATTGGAGCTGTCTGGTTTAATAAGCTCTTCTGGCTCCTGATGTTAGGACTTATAGCGGATACCAGTATACCTGTAATAATCATTACGGACCTGGTGCTTGCGGTATTTAGCTATATCGTAACCTACCTGGGTGCGGGCAGGATAAAGAAGATATCCGTAAACGAGCTTATGACGGAGTAGGAAGAGGTTTTCCGGAAAGGATTTAAAATGAAAAATCACAAGTTACGATACATCATAATAACTGTACTGTTTATAGGACTTATAGTCATCATGACGTCTGTGACAGCTCCGGGACGGGTGTCTGCGGATGTAAATAAAGAGGGAGCGGAGGATACGGTGGATACAAATGCAGGATCTGATGAGGATGCGAAATCGTCAGATGTGAAGGCAGGAGCTGTGACCGCGGGAATTCCGGAAGAAGAATTGGGAGAAAGCGGAGAAACCGTAGACAGCGATGAATACATATACTGCGTAGCTTCCGTGAGCAAGGTATATGCAACGGCAGCCATCATGCGTCTGGTTGATGAGGGTAAGGTCGATCTTGACAGCCCCGTGACCGAATACATCCCTGAGTTTAAGATGCAGGATGACAGGTATAAGGATATCACTGTGCGTATGCTTGCGGACCATACTTCAGGTATAATGGGGACAAGCCAGGCAGGCAACTTTCTCTATGAAGATG
>JBGUQP010000108.1:0-2263 GCA_045131145.1 Lachnospiraceae bacterium
AGAAAGAGGTATGGCAGGGAATATGCAGAGCTATCCATGAAGAGAAGGCAGATGCCATGATAATAGGAGAGCATTGGTCGGACTGTTCCGAATACCTTCAGGGAGATATGTGGAATACCCCAATGAACTATTACGGATTCGGGCGGCTCATACGTCGTTTTCTGGGTCTTGAGGATCTGTTCCTCAGCAGGAATAAGGATCTGGCGAAGCTTTCACACAGGATAGATGCCGGGCAGTTCGTGAGGCTGGCCCAGGATCATTACAGCGTCATACCCTGGACGGTTGCGGAATGTCAGATGAACCTGTTTGACAGTCACGATATACCGAGGATACATAACTATCCCTTAATCTGCTTTGAACAATGGAAATGTGCAGTCATTGCCCAGCTTATGTGGATCGGTATTCCCTGTATCTATTATGGGGATGAGAAGGGGATAGACGGTCATATCATATCGGATGCGGGCTGCCGTTATCCTATGCCATGGGATGATGACAGCGGGGATGCGGATAAGTTCTACATGATATATTCGAAGATGGCCAGGCTTCGCGGCAGAAGTGGTGCATTCGCGCGGGGAAGCAGGAAGGTACTGTTAGCAGAGGGCAATGTACTTGCGATCGCCAGATTTACAGGGGATGAGAAATATGTATGCGTGATATCTTTAGATGAGGATGTAAATGAGGTATGTATTCCCCTTAAACCCATAGGTGCACATAAATGCACGGAAACAGTTGATGAGTTCGGCGGGAAACCGGAGATCGGGATAAGTGACGGTTCACTTAAGATAAGGCTCAAACCATATGATTCGTATGTGTTAAGGATCAACTGATGATCAGACAGCGGGTGTAAGGTTTGCTTATAAACTGTGAACTGTCGGAAGGAGAATGGATAATATGACAGGAAAGGATTACAGGATAACCGTACTTACAGACAGGCTTATAAGGCTTGAATACCAAAGGGACGGGAAATTTGAAGACAGACTCACAAGAATGGTGGTCAACCGGGATTTTGATAAAGTGGAATATTTTGAAAAGAAGACGGAAACGGGTGTAGTGGTTCAGACGGATGAACTAAGGCTGTTTTACGATGAAAAGCCTTTCTCTACGGATGGACTTATGATCCAGGTGAAAAGTATGGATACAACCTGGCATTACAGCATAGTATATGCCAATTCCGACGGGAATTATCTCGGGACGGCAAGAACCCTCGATCTGACTGATGGGTTTGCAGAGCTTGAACCGGGAATCTTCGGACGCAACGGATTTGCGGTGATAGATGACAGCTTAAGTCCCGTTATGGTATCGGATCCTGTTCTGGGGTTCGGAAATGACTCTGTATTTGAGAACAGGGAGAACGAAGGCATTGATATCTATTTCTTCGGATACGGCAGGGATTTCTACGGCGGCCTCAGGGATTTCAGTATTCTCAGTGGCAGGACACCGATGCTCCCAAGATATGCGCTCGGTAACTGGTGGAGCAGATATTACATGTATACGGAAGCATCATACACCGGGCTGCTTGAGAAGTTTGAAAAGGAGAGGATACCTCTCTCTGTTGCCGTCCTTGACATGGACTGGCATATTACCGGGGTGGATCCTAAATACGGCACGGGCTGGACAGGTTATTCATGGAACAGGGAGTATTTCCCGGAGCCCGGAGATTTTCTTGATATGCTCCATGATAAGAAGCTTGCAGTGACTCTCAATCTGCATCCTGCGGACGGTATCAGAGCCTATGAAGATATGTATGAGGCTGTTGCAAAGCGGATGGATATCGATCCTGACACGGAAAAGCCCGTGGAGTTTGATTTCGCTGATAAGAAATTCAGGGATGTTTACTTTGATGAGGTCATGCATCCCTATGAAGAGGACGGGGTGGATTTCTGGTGGATAGACTGGCAGCAGGGCTTTGGACACGGTAAGAATGATGTCGATCCGCTGTTCCTGCTCAACCATTATCATTACCATGACATGGAGGGCAGGAATATACGCCCCATGATCTTCTCACGATATGCGGGAGTAGGCTCTCACAGATATCCGGTGGGATTCTCGGGAGATACGAGGATCACATGGAGGAGCCTTGCATACCAGCCATATTTTACATCTACTGCGAGCAACATAGGCTATGGCTGGTGGAGTCATGATATAGGCGGTCATATGCTTGGCGACAAGGATATGGAAAGGCTTATAAGATGGATACAGTTCGGGGTGTTCTCGCCCATCATGCGGCTTCACAGCAGTAGTTCGGAGTTCATTAACAAGGAAC
>JBGUQP010000109.1:0-2611 GCA_045131145.1 Lachnospiraceae bacterium
CTGTCATTTAACCATACGCATCCCGTATGCTTGTTGGGAGTTGCGAAATACCAGTCACCGTAAACGATAGTCGTGTAGGGATTGTAATCACCGAAGATCCCGTTCTTAATCCTGGTAACATAGATATCACCCTTATAGGGTTTCCAGTCCTTAATAACCTCTGCGCCTGTGATGATAGCTCCCAAGGGTTTCTCACTCCGGTATACGATCCTTAGATCCTCACTTCCTCCGTTTACCGGATTGACGTTTTCCCTGTAAATACCGGGGGCTACTATTACCTCATCGCCCGTAACTGCGATCCTTGCAGCTTCATCTATCCGTTTAAATGGACGGTTTTTAGTACCGTTGCCGTCAAAAGCGGCATTTGCATCTACATAAATAATCATATACAACCTCTTTCTTATTTTGTGAACTAAAATAATACGTTTACGGATCAGCCCTTAACCGCTCCTGCCATCATACCCTTCACCAGCTTGTCCTGAAAAATAATGAACAGGATGATCATGGGAAGAACCGACAGTGTCAGCACCGACATATTGATCGGAATATTGAGCGAATGCTCACCCTTGAACTGTCCAAGCGCAAGCGGAAGAGTCTTTTTCTGTGGTGTAATAAGAAATGTATTGGCAAAAGCAAACTCATTCCACATTGAAACACCGTTATAAATTGCAAGTGTTGACAAACCCGCTTTGGACAGAGGCAGTATCATCATGAAGAAATTCCGGTAACGGTTACAGCCGTCAATTTCCGCAGATTCCTCGATCTCCTTAGGGATCGTCTTCATAAATGCCGTCAAAATAAAGACTGACATCGGCAGGGCAAATGCAACATAGGGGCCGATCAGCGAGCCAAGTGAATCATATAATCCGACAGTTGTGGTAAGCTTGAAGATAGGGATCAGTGTAACATGGATCGGTACCGACATCATGGCTACTATAGCTGCATATATAAAAGCGTTGAGCTTAAATCTCATTCGTGAGAGAGGATATGCCGCAAATGCCGAAATGATAAGCATCAGCACAAGCGAGATCGCAACCACTATCACACTCCTGAAGAAATATCCAAAAAAGTCATGCGTTACTACTTCAACATAATTTTGAAAATACCAGGGATCCGGAAGATGGAAAACTCCCTGCTGCAGCATATCGAACTGCTTACGGAATGAATTCATTATCATGAAGAAGAAGGGCGTAAGCGTAAGGATCAGCCAGACGACCGCAAAAAAGATCGCAATACCCCAGGCAATCCTTGATTTTATCTTCGATGCGCGATATTCATCAGTCATATCAGTAGTCCTCCTTAACCCTGAACACCTTATTAAAGAGCAGAGCAATAGCCGTTATCAATATGAACATACCGGCAGCTACCGTCGAACCGTATCCCATATTAAACTGCTGGAATGAAAGCTTGTACATGTAGGTTGCCATTAACTCCGTGGTACCGGCAGGTCCGCCCTGTGTCATATTCCAGATCATATCGAAATACTTGAGTGAACCGATGAGCGACATTGTGCACGCCGTCTTGAAGATAGGTCCTAAAAGAGGGATCGCGATATAACGTAAATACTGTCCTCTCGTTGCCCCATCTATGACAGCGGCCTCATAAATGGTCGTATCGATATTGCCGTATCCGGCCACAAAATAAACCATATAAAAGGGTGTAAACTGCCATGCCATAACACCGATTATCGTGAAAAGCGCATTGGGCGATTTCCCAAGCAGATCGATGGTTGTCTTTTTTCCGTTGATAAGTGTTGCCAATGAGGAAATAAGTCCCCCGTTTGTTGCAAGCGCATAAACAAAAAGAAATGCGATCGCAACAGAACTCATAAGATACGGCAAAAACCATATGATCTTGAAAATGTTGAATTTCTTCCCTCCGGCATCAAGAAATGTTGCAAGCAGCATTCCAAGCGGAATCTGCAGCAGTATTGAAAAAACCATGACGGTCAGGTTATGTCCGAATGACTTCCAGAACATTTCGTCATGGATAAGAGTATTCCAGTTGTCAAGACCTATAAGGGTTCTGTCCGATGAGATACCATTCCATTTAAATCCGCTGATAACAAATGTATCGATAACGGGATATACGATAAAAACGATTATCAGTATCAGCGCCGGCAGAAGGAATACCGTTGCGGCCCCGGCTGTACTCCTCGCCCTCGTCCTGGCAAGCCCCGTGTTTCTACCCTTCTCCATATAGCTCCTCCTGTTTTACGATAAATCTTTCTTCGGAAACTGCCCGCAGGAATAATCGCTCCTGCGGGCAGATATTTCAATATTCAGCCACGCCTGTCTGTATCATTATACACTATTCTGCCAGAGCTTTCTGCATAGCTGCATCCTGTTCTTCGCCGATCTCCTGGGGAGTCTTCTCAAGACCGAAGAGCTCTGTCATACAGTCCTTATGAACTTCCGTAACAGATGCGGGCAGATACTGGTCATACCAGAGCTGAACATTGGATGCCTTGAAGAACTCATCAATTATATATTTGTTGTTGGGGTCATCAATATTTTCATTGAAGCCCTTGATCGAAGGAACCGTACCGGCAGCCACCTGTTCTGCATTGTAAGTATCATCGTTGAAGTACTGGGTCGCAAGTACGAAGCAG
>JBGUQP010000110.1:0-5534 GCA_045131145.1 Lachnospiraceae bacterium
CGGTCAAGGGCTCGTATGGCTGACGCGGCTTCGAGTCCGTCCATCTTAGGCATCCGGATGTCCATAAGTATTGCATCATAGTACCCGGGCTTACTTGATGAGAACTTATCAACGACCAAAACGCCGTCTCCGGCGTGATCGATATTGGCTCCCTTCATCTTAAGTATTTCCTTCATGATCTCCGCATTTATTAAAACATCTTCCGCAAGGAGAATGTTCCTGCCGTCAAGCCCGGTCCTTCCGGCTGCTTCAGGGGCGCATGCGCCGGCCCTTTCAGCATTTTCACTATCGCAGTTTTTAAGGGTGACCATGACGGTAAATTCCGTTCCTTCACCTTTCCTGGAACTTACGCTTATGGATCCGTTCATTATCTCTACGATATTTTTGGTTATAGCCATTCCAAGGCCCGTGCTTCCGTATTTATTGGTACTTCCGCCAAATTCCTGAGTGAACGTATCAAACACCTTTGGAATAAAGGATTCATCCATACCTATCCCGGTATCGCTTATCGTAAACTTAAGTGTTGACTTATCTTCAAATACCGCGGTGCGTACCACGCTCATGCTTACATTGCCGGGTGCATCCGTAAACTTGATGGCATTGCTAAGGATATTTATAAGAACCTGCTTCAGCTTTACTTCATCCCCGATATAGGAATCGGCAACTTCTTCTCCGATAGTGCAGTCATATTTAAGCCCCTTATCCGAACACTGCGTCATGACCATGACATTTATCTGGTCTAAAATACCCCGGAAGGAGAAGGCTTCGTTCCTTAGGACCATCTTACCCGATTCGATCCTGCTCATATCGAGGATATCGTTTATAAGGCTTAAAAGGTGTCTGGCACTGGCCCCTATCTTCTCAAGGTATTCGCGTGTAGTATCATCAAGTTTTTCATTCTGCAGGGCCAGACTGTCAAGGCCTATGATGGCGTTCATGGGGGTCCGGATCTCGTGGCTCATGCTGGATAAGAAGGCGGTCTTGGCCCTGTTGGCCTCCTGGGCGGCTTCAAGAGCATCGGAAACGGCCCGGCTTTTTGCCATCTCATCCCTCATCTCGGCATCGATGTTGGTAAGTCCTAAGCCTATGGCATGGACTATATGATCATCCCTGTCCTCTGCATGCCTTACACCGGCCATGCGGATCATTTCATAATAATCACGGCCGCCCCGGTGTACCAGATAACGATAGGCTATGATGGGCTTATCGGCGAGTTCTTTTCTGATATTATCGGGGCTGATGAATTTAAGGAAGTTCTCCCTGTATCTTTCATCGACAGAGTTCATTGCATACCATCTGAAACGTTCGCTGTAACTGAAGCGGATACCGACACCGGTCTGTTCATGATCGGAAGGATCAGAACGGTAACATATCCCTTCATCACGGTCAAGATCGATATGATAGACGCTCCTGTAATCCGATGCCAGAGCCGTTATCATCTTATCCTGCTGTTCCCGCCTTACCTGCTCGCTGATCAGCTGCTCCTTAAGGTTATTGTGCGTATCCTCATCATACTTGTCGGTAACATCGGCGATAAAGACATAATAGATCCCGCCGTAATTATCGGTTTCGGTATAGTGACCGTAATCATCTATCCACCGTATCTGACCGTCCTTGCGGATGATACGGTAAATGACATGATCGATGTGTTCGCTGCTCACCCTTATTTGGTCATTTACGGATTCGGTCACCGAAGCATAATCATCCGGATGGAGCATGCCCTTAAAGGTATTTCCGGTATGTGTTCTGAAATCATCAAGATCGTCGCATCCGAACAGACTTATCACAGCCTCGTTAACGTAGATTATCTCCTCATCTCCCTCAGCCCTGTAGATCAGGAAACCGCCCGGCATATGCCGCCCGATCGCTTCGATGATGCTCATTGTCTGTTCGTTAAGTACAAAGTTTTTACCGAACATACGGCTATCTCCCCCGAGACTAACACTTATAACTATCCTGATTATACCATGATGAAAGCCTGTTGGGCAGAGGTCTTTTGAGCAGTTGCGATAATATGTCATATGAATGTATAATAAATACCAAAAGATCGGAGGGCATTTATGTCAAAACAGGAAACAGGTCAGGAAAACAGAAGAAGTGCCAGGGTACTTATCGTGGATGATATGGCGGTAAACCGGACCATATTATCATCCGTGCTCACGACAATGGGTATATCCTGCGATCTTGCCGAAAGCGGGAACGAATGCCTCAATATGTGTCATAAAAATACCTATGACCTTATCCTTCTCGACCACCGCATGCCCGGCATGGACGGGGTCGAAACACTGACTCATTTAAAGGAGATATTCAGGAAAAACGGTACTGAAACGCCGGTCATATGTCATACCGCCGACGAAGGTAAGAACTATATAAGTCTTTACAAGGCAGCAGGCTTTGCGGATGTCCTCATAAAGCCCGTGGATCCGGGCAAGCTTATGGTCATGCTTATGACGTACCTTCCGGACGGAGGGTTTGAGGTTCCCGCCGAAGAGGAAAGAAAAATACATGTTCAGGAGGAGCTCTCTTCACTGCCCGACTGGTTAAAGACGGTTACAGGGCTTGACCTTAAATCAGGTATAGAGCACTGTGATACTGCTTCGGACTATCTGGATACACTTACGGTATTTGCCGCTTCGATCGAGGAAAAAGCCAATGATATCGAGCGGTTTGAAAAGGAAGAGAACTGGCCCATGTATCTTTTAAGGGTCCATTCCTTAAAAAGCGTGGCAAGGCTTGTCGGTGCGTCTTCCGTAGCCGATAAGGCAGCAGATCTTGAATATGCCGGGATACAGAAGGAATATGCCCTGGTGCATGTACTTACCATTAAACTGCTGGAAGAATACCGCGGCATGCTCAAGATCCTTGAGCCCCTGCTTATTAAGAAGGTAAGACAGGAGAGGATCACACAGCGCACGATATTGTTTGTAAGCGATGAAAACGGGATCGTATCAAGAGGTATAACCAAATCCCTGGAGGATGAAGGCTTTTATGTGATACATGTTAAGGACATCCCCGAGGTCATACTTAATCACAGGGGGGATTCGGATCTGATCATATACTATCCTTCGGGAGACAACGATCATATAAAGACCGTCAGCACCATGCTTGCCGAAATGTGCCATGATGATGACAAGACCCTTTGCCTTGCCGGGGATCCGATAGATATTGAGGCCGCAAGGGATATCCATGGCAGGGACAGTATTGCCGCAGTTTATCAGCGGCCCATCAACCTTGACAAGATGGCTGCGGATATGCTGGGATATTATGACATGCACGCCGGAAGCGACCGGATGAAAACGATACTTGTTATCGACGATGATCCGGACTTCCTCCATATAATGGAGAGGTGGCTGTCCGATTCTTACAATGTTGACTGCTCCCATTCGGGAGCGGGAGCTATCGCTTATCTTGACAGGAAGAGACCCGACCTTATCCTGCTTGATTATGAAATGCCGGGAATGAACGGTGAGCAGGTAATGCAGCGTATCCGTTCCAACCCTTCAAATGACCGGGTTCCGATCATCTTTCTTACAGGCAGGAACGATAAGGAAGGAGTCCTTAAGATACTTGAACAAAGACCTGACGGATATCTGCTTAAATCCATGCCTCATGAAGAGCTGCTGGATGCGCTTGATAAGTTCTTCGAGCAGAGTGCGACTTCCTTTTCTATGAGGGCATCGAATTCCGCTGCCGGAAGCGGTTTGGAAAAATAATACCCCTGTATGATCTGGCAGCCCATGCTCTTTAACATATCATACTGGGCCTGTTCTTCCACACCTTCTGCGACAACGGGAACATTAAGAAACCTTGAAATATCCATTACAAGTTCACACAGCTTAAGGCTCTTTTCATCCTTAAGCATGTATCTTACAAACTGCATATCCATCTTAAGAACATCTATCGGGATGGTCGTCAGCATATTAAGGGATGAGTATCCCGAGCCGAAATCATCCATTTCTATCTTAAAACCCTTAGACCTTAGTTCATTAACAACCTCTATAAGGCCGGAAGCATTGTCGGAGTAAGCACTCTCGGTTATCTCAAGCAGAAGATCGCTGCTTGTAAGAGAGTTCTTTTCAAGTATCGAAAGGAGCCTTTTTTCAAGGTCAGGATCGTAGATATCTATTCGGGATACATTAACGGAAACCGGGAGGGTAAAGTCATACTTTTCCTTCCATTCTGCGATCTGTCCCGCTGCTTCTTCCCATACAAAGCGGTCGATCTTCTGTACAAGACCGTTGCTCTCAAAGAGAGGGATAAAGTCACCCGGGCTTATCATGCCTAAGGTAGGATGCTTCCACCTAATAAGGGCTTCGGCACTTCTAAGGACCGGCCTGTCCCCGCTTATCCCGTATTTTGGCTGGTAAAATACAACAAAATCATTGTTTTCGATGGATGAGTCTATATCCTGTATAAGCCTTGCATGATAGAGCTGTCTGTCGTGAAGGGCGCTGTCGTAATATGCAACCTGCTTCGTGTAATCCCTGCGAAGTCCGTCGCAGGCAAGCTTGGCATGGTCGAACCACTGCTCACAGGTATCGTTCTTATCGACATCCCTGTTTATTCCGATACGGATCCTGATCCTTGCCGGAGAGAGTGATACAGACCCCAGATCCATGATCATCCGCCCGGTAAAGGTATCGTAATCCTCCTTACAGGAATGATATATGTAAAATGTGTCGGCACTGCTTCGGCATGCAATACCGAAGCTGTTCTTAAGTTCGGCCTTTATAAGGTCCGCGATCTTCTTAAGTATCCTGTCGCCCTCACCCCTGCCGTATATCTCATTTATAAGATGGAAGTGTTCGATATCCAGGACCAGGGCATCCATCGGGGCGTCATTATACTGTTCGAAACGCCTTATGTATTCGAAGAAAAATTCATTGGAGTAAAGTCCGGTAAGGGGATCCGTCTGTGCTGAATCGATGAGGTTCTTTTTCTCATAAAGGTCTATGATCCTCTCACACCTTGCCAGTATCACCTCGGGCATGTTGTAGGGCTTCTTTATAAAGTCATCTGCTCCGGCACGTATGCTTGCAACTTCGGCATTCTCCTCCTGGGTCATGACGATTATCGGAACGTCCGAAAGTTCGGGATCCGATTTGCATATATCAAGAACCTGATCACCGCTTAATACAGGCATCAGAAGGTCAAGAAGCATAAGAGAAAATGACCCTGACCCTGACTTTAATATATCGACCGCCTGCCTGCCGTTTTCGGCATAGACAACCTCATAGTCCTTATGAAGCATGTTGCCCAGTATCTCACGGTTTATCATTTCGTCGTCAACAACAAGCACCCGTCTCTTAACCTGATTGCCACGCAGAATTCTATCCATAAAATGATACCTCCGAAATAATGTCCTAATTATTGTATCATAAAATACCCATTATTTACCGAATTAATTATGATCCTGTGCCTTCCACCTTTTATACCAGGTTACAGCCAGATAGCCAAAGACAATACATGTAATGAAGCATATCCCTGCATACTTCCCCTGAAGGATAAGGGAAGCGACTCCGGCAAACAGCCAG
>JBGUQP010000111.1:0-3776 GCA_045131145.1 Lachnospiraceae bacterium
ATCTTTACCCGTTATACGATTTAATTCATCCATCGAAATTGCCGATGTCTTAAGCCCCAAAGCGTATTCGGACAGATCGTTCAATATGTCTTCGGCCCTGGCGACCGTTCTGTTGGCAATGGTAACAGAAGCCGGCTCCATGCCTGCACACATAAATGCCACAGCCCTTGCCGCACCACCGGCTCCCAATATGATGACATCTCTATTCTTAAGGGATATGCCCACCTCCTCAAGTTCTCTTGACAGCCCGAGTATATCCGTATTATAGCCGTAATAACCATCTTCCGTATATTTAAGAGTATTCACAGCCCCTATTCGTCCGGCCAGATCGTCTACGGCATACAGCCTTTTTATGACTTCGGTTTTAAAGGGGACCGTCACGTTTATCCCCTTAATTCCCAGCGAATACAGGCCCTTAACAACACTGTCAAGGTCATCACCTGCCGCAAAGGGAACATATACCGCATTGATCCCCATAGCTTCGGATATCTTGTTGTGAATGGCCGGAGACATGGTATGACCGATAGGCCTGCCTATTATGCCGTACACTGCTGTCTGTCCGTTTATATCGATCATTTCCTGGTCACCTCCGCAGGATTCCTTAAGCTTCTCCTGTAAAAGATCATAATAAACTTTTCCAGGACCCTTTTTAATATGATGTGCATCCTCTCCCGTTTGTCTATCGGCTTAACGAGAAAATTCCTGATCCCCGCCCTGTTGGCTCCCCAGATGTCCGTAAACAGCTGGTCTCCTATAAAGATCGTTGTATCGACATCGGTCTTAAGCCTCGACATGGCTTCTATATATCCCCTGCCGGATGGCTTGCCTGCCTTGTAAATATAATCGGCTCCAACTTCATCCGCAAAACTCTTCACCCTGTCAAGATCATTATTGGACAGTATAAGACAGGAATATCCCATATCCCTCAGTTTCCCGATAAGCCTGACAGATCTATCGTCAGCAGGTGCATTATCGGGGACCAGGGTATTGTCTATATCATAAATAATCCCTCTGTAACCGTCTCGGTAGAGGGCCTTATAATCGATATCATATGCCGAGGAAACACATTCCCCCGGATATAAGTTCTCAAACATATCAAACCTCTGTCATCCCGTTCAATAATAAGAACACAGAGAACCGTCCCTGTGTTCTGACATGTAACATAATAACCCTATACCGGGTGCTTAGAAAAGATCAAATCCGGATTTCCTGATAACGATACCGTCCTCGGAATCATCTATGATCTCACCTTCTCCTACGAAATAAGAGTACTGTTTGAGCGATTCATCCTTCTCAAGATCAGAATACGCCTTCCGTACTTCATAGTCGTTGATCCTTGCAGTCTTATCTACACTCGAAAAACCGTTGCCTGTTTTCAGACGGTCCGCTATCTCGCTCACATCACCGTTCATTTTCCCGGCGGCCGATTCATTCCTTGTATCCGAGGTATTTGCAGCGCTCTCATCTACGCTCTTTACTTCAACATCCCGGTTTTCCGGAGCGGCCATTGGTATTCTGGAAACGGCTTCCCTTGCATTAAAGCCGGTATACAGATCATATTGCCCCTGTATCCCTATTCTCATAAAACTTCATCCCCTTAATGATCATACTTATACGAATTATTCCATACAGATATTATATCGGCATTTTCGTCACATTCTTTAGCACGATCATTAATTTTATACTAATTGAGGACTTTTTTCAACTCATCCATGAAAGTATTTATATCTTTAAACTCGCGGTATACAGATGCAAACCTTACATATGCTACCGCATCGAGGTCCTTAAGCTTGTTCATAACGAGCTCACCTATAACCTCGCTGGGTATCTCCTTATCCTCATAAGAGAAAACCTCAGTCTCAACCTCATCCACAAGCTGGCTTATGGACGATGCCGGAACCGGCCGTTTATGACAGGCACGTAAAACCCCCGCTTCTATCTTAGTCCTGTCATAGGTCTCCCTGTTATTATCCTTCTTGATAACGATAAGGGGTATCGTCTCTATCTTCTCATAGGTGGTGAATCGCTTATCGCACTCATCACACACCCTCCTTCGCCTTATGGAGTTGTTGTCCTCGGCAGGACGGCTGTCGATAACCCTTGTGTTTTCATAACCGCAAAACGGACATTTCATATTCAGTTCCCCTCTCGTCTATATATTGAGCATCCCCTTCAGATACCATACTAAATATACAGTATTATAAAGAATTATGTCAACCCCGAAAGCAAAAGTTATTTGCTTTTATATTCAACCTGTTTATCATTCAGGTAAGCAATAAGATCGTCGTAACCATCAGGATTGAAGGCAAAAAACTGAACCTGTATCTTCTCCTTGTCGGTCATCTCATAGCAGAGGGGTTCAGGCCATGTTTCAACCCTGAACTTATCCGTATCGTCTTCGTCCTTTGCGGCCTCCTTCACTATCCTGTATCTCATACCCTGCAGGCTGCCCGTAAAGGCCTTACCCTTTTTATAATGATTAAACGAAAGTATTGTATTATGATCTATCATCACTTGTTATCCTTTATAACAAGAATCGAGCAGGTGACCTGCTCGATCCTTAATCTTTATGAATACCGTGATCACTTCTTTAAGAAATCAGGTATTTTAATCTGTCTGGATTCAACCCTGCTTGTAAGAGGTGCTACACCTCTTAATCCGCCGCCGAAAGTTGTCGGCTCAGGTGAAGGAGCTGTATTCTGTGTAACCCCGGGTATAGGCTGAACCTGCATGCTGCCTGTCTGACCCATCATCTGGGGATTCATGTTCATCTGAGTATTCTGGAAGTTATAGGGAGCTGCCGTTCCCTGTCCCGGGAATTGCGGCTGGGTCATACCCATCGTGTTCTGGGAAATCCCCATTCCGGTATTATTCATTCCGGGCATATTGTTCATTGGTGCGGTCATACCGCCTGCAGGCTGAACGCCGGGCATCTGGTTAACGGGCATGTTGCCTGTCATAGCCGGGTTCATATTGTTTACTCCGCCCTGCATTCCCATTCCGGTTGCCGGAGTAGCAAACTGTCTTGGCTGATATGCCTTGGATCCGGTGAAGTTCCTCATGCCTGCTCCGGAAAGAGCCGATGCGGGCTTGGATGCCTCCTGCTTCTGTATCCTCGATTCATCAATACCGGTCGCGATAACGGTAACCGTACATGTATCGGGATCTCTGTCATCCTCCTGTGCACCCATGATAAGGTTCACATCATCACCTGTTAGATCACGGACAAATGAAACCGCATCATCTACATCAAGGAGTGTGATCTCACCCGAAACATTTACTATAATGTGGCTGGCACCGGCAAGTGTAGTTTCAAGAAGGGGTGAATTAACCGCCATCTTAACAGCTTCAATAGCCTTATCATCACCCTTGGCCGAACCGATACCGATATGGGCGATACCCTTGTTCTCCATAACTGTCTTGACATCTGCAAAGTCAAGATTGATAAGGGCGGGAACATTTATAAGATCTGTGATACCCCTAACGGACTGCTGAAGAACTTCATCAGCCAGCTTGAGGGCATCAGCCATCGTGGTCCTTCTGTCAACAAGTTCAAGAAGTTTATCATTCGGGATCACTATAAGTGTATCTACATTCTGCTTAAGCTTCTCAATTCCTCCGAGAGCATTCTGCATACGTGTCTTCGCTTCAAATCTGAAGGGCTTCGTAACAACTCCTACCGTAAGAGCACCCTGCTCCTTGGCAAGCCTTGCTATTACCGGTGCGGCACCGGTTCCGGTTCCGCCTCCCATACCGCATGTTACGAATACCATATG
>JBGUQP010000112.1:0-5862 GCA_045131145.1 Lachnospiraceae bacterium
ATGAACAACTGTCTTAAGGCTGAGGAGAACGATCTGGGTGTCAAGGGTGGTTATGTTATAGATTACAAGTCCGATGCATGTATATCATGCGGTGTATGTGTTAAGGTATGCCGGGAAGGTGCCCTGTCACTGGAAGATGGCAGGGTTGTGATGGATGCATCCAAATGCAATAACTGCGGACGCTGTGTCAAGAGCTGTCCTACGGATGCCTGGGATTACGAACCGGGTTATATCGTATCCTTCGGAGGATTGTTCGGCAATAAGATTTATAAGGGTGAAGAGATAGTTCCAATAATAAAGGATAAGGAAGCCCTGTTCAGGGTGGCCGACGCGGCGATTGGTTTCTTTGAAAGGAACGCAAAACCGGGCGAGAGATTCAGGTTTACGCTTCAGAGACTGGGCGAAGAGGAGTTCCGTCATGCAATAAAGGAAGCGTATGATAATAAGTAATGATAAAGATCGATAATCTAAAGATACAGTATTCAACCGGACAGATATTTCATGTAAGCGATATTTCATTTAAAGAAGGGGAGATATCATCCATAATCGGTAAGAACGGAAGCGGTAAGACTACGGTTCTTAGGGCCCTTGCAGGCCTGTCCCGTTACAAGGGCAGCATAACACTTGACGGCAGGGAAACGAGAGACTATAAAGGGCGGGAAAGGGCCAGGCATGTGGCATATCTGCCCCAGGTTCTTTCAAATGTAAATATGGATGTGCTTACTCTTGTCGAGCATGGAAGATATCCTTATCATGGCAACTTCCGGCGGATGAGCGGTGAAGACAGGGATAAGGTGGAAAGGGCGCTGGAGCTTACCTCAATGACGGGATCCAGGAACAGGAATGTGAAGGAACTGTCAGGGGGTGAGAGGCAGAGAGCATATCTGGCGGTCATTATAGCACAGGATGCCCCCATGATCCTGCTCGATGAGCCGACTACCTACATGGACCTTAAGGCGCAGGGGATGTTTTTTGATATATTGAAGCGGCTTGCCTGTGAAGGACACGGAGTGGTAATGACGATGCATGACCTGGAGCAGTGTTTCAGAACGAGTGACAGGATATGCCTTATGGATAAAGGGTGTCTTTTAAGGCATGGAACTGCGGATGAGATCGCAGGCGAGGAAGAACACTTAAGGGCCCTGTTCGGAGTCTCTGTCAGGAAGTCGGAGGATGATGAGCTGCTGTATCCTTATGTTATGGTAAAGTAGCAGAAAGCGGTGGATGAGCATGTCATATTTTCCGATGATGGTTGAGATGAACGATAAGAGAATACTGATCGTCGGTGCCGGGAACGAGGCGGGGAAAAAGATCGAACTGATGACTAGGTTTGGTGCCTCAGTTACCGTGATCGCACCGGATGCTTCCCTAAAGGCTTCATCTTTATGTACTGCGGACGGGGATCATGCCGTTGGGGCTTCGGTTAATTATATAAGCAGGCCATTTGAGGACAGTGATATAAAAAACGGTGATTACGATATCGTGATCGCCGCAACCGATGATCATGAATTAAACAGCCGTATAAGTGCCCTGGCAAAAAGTGAGAAAATTCCGGTCAACATAGTGGATGAAGAGGAATTGTGCGGATTCATATTTCCTGCCGTGATCAAGAGGAATGAGGTAGTCCTTGCGGTCTCAAGCGGAGGTAAGAGTCCCTATCTTACTCAGCATATAAAGAAGCTAATTGAAGACATTCTTCCGGACAACATAGGTGAGATAAACGACATAATGGGAGAATACAGGAGGCAGGCTAAGGAGAAATTCAGCGATAAAGAAAAGCGGCGGGGATTCCTGCGCTCTAAACTTAACGAACTTCTGACAAGGTAGAGTCGGTAGACTGTACCTTGGTTTTATAGTTTGGAAAGGACGATGATCAGTTTATCGTTCTTTTTTTGTGTACAATAAACATCCCTTATCACAGACGATAATTTACGGATAATATGCAAGGAAGCGAAAGGATGCTAGGATATGTCACAAGTTAAGACCAAGCAAAGGAGACAGTGACCATGGGAAAATTATTTACTTCAGAATCAGTTACCGAGGGTCATCCGGATAAGATAGCGGATCAGATATCGGATGCGATACTGGATGCACTTATCGAGCAGGACCCTTATTCAAGAGTGGCGGCAGAGACGACGGTTGCGACCGGGCTGGCTCTGGTAGTCGGCGAGATCACTACCAAAGCGTATGTGGATATCGCTAAGGTGGCAAGGGACACCATCAGGGAGATCGGATATGTGAATAATGTGGACGGATACAATGCCGATTCGATCGCAGTCCTTACATCCATAGATGAGCAGTCGGCAGATATCGCACTCGGTGTTGACAAGGCCTTCGAGTCCAAGCAGGAGGGCGAGACTAAGGACTACGGAACAGGCGCAGGTGATCAGGGTATCATCTTCGGATATGCAACCAACGAGACACCTGAGTACCTTCCCCCTGCAATCTCGTTCGCACACAGGCTTACCAGACAGCTTACGAAAGTCAGGAAGGAAGGAACGCTTAAGTATTTAAGGCCTGACGGCAAATCACAGGTAACCGTAGAATTCGCTGATGACGGACAGACAGTTAAGAGAGTCCATACGATCGTTATTTCAACCCAGCACAGCGATGATGTAACGCTTGAGCAGATAAGGAAGGATGTTATCGAGTATGTGATAAAGCCGGTAATACCGGAAGACCTGCTGGATGAGAATACGATATATTACGTTAATCCGACAGGCCGTTTCGTGATCGGTGGTCCCCAGGGGGATGCGGGACTTACCGGCAGGAAGATAATAGTTGATACATACGGCGGAACCGGGCGCCACGGCGGCGGAGCCTTCTCGGGCAAGGATCCCACCAAGGTTGACCGCTCGGCAGCATATGCGGCACGCTGGGTGGCCAAGAATCTTGTTGCAGCCGGTATCGCAGAGAGGATCGAGATCGAGCTTGCCTATGCGATCGGAGTTGCCAAACCCGTATCGGTAGCAGTGGATACCTTCGGAACGGGTAAGTTAGAGGATGAGAAGATAACAGAGATAATAGGCAAAGTATTCGATCTGAGACCCGCAGCAATAATCGATGCACTTGATCTGAGGCGTCCGATCTACAAACAGACTGCAGCCTACGGTCACTTCGGAAGGACTGATGTGGACCTGCCCTGGGAGCATCTTGATAAAGTGGATGAGATTAAGAAATACATATAAAAATGAGTAAAGAGAGGAGACAATATTATGAAAAAAAGGATCGCTAAGAACATCACGGCATTACTGACAGCAACGGCTTTGGCATTCACGCTTACCGCATGCGGGAGCACAAACAGTGCGGCCGGGCAGGAAACTTCCGGGGAGGAGGTAACCACCGATGTGACCGAGAAGGAGAACGATACTGCAGCCGATACGATCGGCACAAAAGCAACGGCTTCCTCGTTAGGTAAAGATGTTGGAACAGGGGTACCGCTTACATCGTCCGACATCACATTCGTATATGGTGAGCAGGGTTATTATCTTGCACCCATCATCCTGAATCAGGGATGGCTTGAGCAGGTATTCGGACCCAATAACATCAAGGTTGATTTTAATGTTTTCAATAACGGTCCCGAGATGATCGAGGCATTTACCGCCGGCAAGCTTGACTTTGCCCCCATGGGTATCCAGCCCGGTATCTCAGGTGTGGCAAATGATGCCGGGGTATCGGTTGTTGCGGCATTCTCGGACGCGCCTACGGCTATCACGATAACAACGCTTAAGGATTCGGGTATCAAGACCGTTGCGGACCTTAAGGGGAAGACGGTGGCCACCACCATCGGATCCAGCGCATACAGCCTCCTCGTCAAGGCGCTTGATGATGAAGGACTGAGTGTTGATACTGATATCAATTTCGTAAACATCGATTTCAGCGCGGCACCGACGGTTCTTGAAACAGGTGAAGTCGATGCATCTGTAGGATATGCTTCCAGCTTTAATCAGGTTGCGCTTGCAGACGGTGACATCTTCTACACGATCAAGGATGCAACGGGTTACGGAATTTCAGCAAATATCTATGTGGCTAGGAATG
Source organism: Lachnospiraceae bacterium (assembly GCA_045131145.1). Taxonomy (GTDB): domain Bacteria; phylum Bacillota; class Clostridia; order Lachnospirales; family Lachnospiraceae; genus UBA2868. The sequence goes on from JBGUQP010000112.1 coordinate 4,039, forward strand.
ATTTTGCGAAGGAGCATCCGGATGTTATCGAGAACATCCTCGTTATCGAGCAGTGGGCAATTGAGTTCTTAAGGGATCATCATGACGAGGCTGTAAAGATCAATGCCGACTACTTCGGAGTGGATGAGCAGGTCGTAGAGGATACACTCAAGCTGTACACATATGAATATATCGATCCCGAGATACTTAAGAAGGATCTTAAGGGATATGCCGATTTCATGTACGATTCCGAGCTTATTTCCAGGCAGCTGACCGCTGAAGATATAGCTGATTTCTCATACTTTGAAGCAACCGGCATCAAGTGATCCGGGGAGTGAACCGCAATGGAAAATGAACAGTTAAGTGTAAAAAAGGAAATCACTAATTTCATACTGACGATCATAATGCCGGTTACTATCATAGTTTTGTGGCAGGTTTCCACGACACGGGGCTGGGTAAGAAATTCAGTACTGCCAACTCCCTTAAATGTATGGGAGTCGGCGGTATCCATGAAGAACAAAGGCCTTCTTCAAACTGATATCGCAGCCAGCCTTACAAGGATAGTCAAGGGCTTCGTATTCGGCTCGGTAATAGGGATAATCGTAGGCTCGCTTATAGGGATATTTCCGGCATTTGACCGCTTTACGAAGGTGTTTGTGGCAGTGTTCAAGCCCATCCCGATAATATCGTTGATACCCGTGTTTATATTGTGGCTCGGCATCGGTGAGGAGTCCAAGGTGGCGGTTATAACGATAGGTACCTTCTGGGCCCTGCTCGTAAACACAATGGACGGTATCAAAAGCGTTGACAAAAAGCTCCTGGAGCTGTCGCTGATCCTTGGAAAGAGCAGGTGGGAGACGATAAGGTACATCATCTTCCCGTATGCCTTCCCGTCAATCTATACAGGTTTAAGGATCGCGATAACCTCATCTATCGGCTACGTGATCACTGCCGAGATGATCGCCGCTTCGGCGGGTGTGGGCTACAGGATAATGTATGCGAGGAACATGGCTCTGCCGGGTATTATGTTTGTCGGGATAATAGAGATCGGACTGTTCGGACTGATCGTTGATCTTCTGATCCTTGAGCTCCAGAAGAAGCTGTTCAGTTACCGATAGATGGAGGGAGTCATGAGTCAAAAGGAACTGGAGATCAGAAATGTTTACAAGCATTTCATCATCGATAAGGAAAAGAGAGAAATCCTCAACAATATAAATGTGGATGTCGACAAGGGCGAATTTGTTTCGATAGTCGGATCGAGCGGATGCGGAAAAAGTACACTGCTAAGGATCATCGCAGGCCTGGAAACAGTGAGCGGAGGCGAAGTAAGAGTACATGACACACCGGTCAACGGAACCTCGGGCAGATGTAAGATGGCATTTCAGGAGGCAAGGCTTCTCCCCTGGTGGTCGGTAGAGAAGAACATCGGCTTCGGACTGGATAAGAAGATCACGGGAGAAGAAAGGACTGAGAAGATCAGGCACTATATCGAGCTCGTCGGACTAAAGGGATTTGAAAAGGCACTTCCGAAGCAGCTGTCAGGCGGAATGCAGCAGCGCGTGAGCATTGCAAGGGCACTTATAAGCGATCCCAAGATACTGCTCCTGGATGAACCCTTCGGGGCACTGGATGCACTGACCAAGATACATATGCAGAGGGCAGTGGCACAGATATGGGAAAAGGAGAAAAAGACAATGATCCTTGTAACCCATGATATCGACGAAGCCGTGTACTTAAGCAACCGGGTGATCGTATTATCCGAACGTCCCGGAGAGATCCGGAAGATAATCAGGATCGAAATGTCCCGAGACAGAAACAGGGGAAGTGATGATTTTGCATATTATA
>JBGUQP010000113.1:0-5620 GCA_045131145.1 Lachnospiraceae bacterium
TAATTCTCAAATGTGGTAAAGAGCCTGGGATATGCAATAAAGAGATAAAAGAGCAGGAATCCCATATAAAACCGGGCAAATATCTTCAGCTGCATCGAATTCAGGTACAGTTTATCAGACAGATACCAGATAAGGATAAAATTGGCCGGTACAAAAAAAGCTCCTTTACCCGAATTGACTATAAAGAGGTTAATACCTACGATAAAGATCACAAGTACAAGCAAATATATCTCAAGATTCTCTTTATTCTTTAAATCAAATAATCCGGAAATCTTTTTACCTGTTCCGTCAAAAACAGCATTATTCATAAAGAGAATAATGAGCATAAGAAAATTTACAAGTCCCGCATATGGATAAACAATGTTTATCATATCGTAGAACTTTGGAACAGTGAATATCAGTGCATATATTATAAACATGACAATCATTACAGAGAAGTTGATCACTTCCCGGCGGCTGTTCTTTTTTCTGTCAGAAGATCCTGAAGTTTCTTCCATAGCTCCATTGTTCTTTCTTCCCACGAAGATGACTCCTTATCAAAACTCTGTGTCAGCCTTGCGGCATTACCCTTTTTCAGCAGGGCTTCTATCTTAAGTGCTATTTCGGCATCATCATACCAGTTGTCAATAATATCTCCGTCCTCAAGCTCTCTGAAGAGTTCAAGTGCTCCTGTCTCTTTAGACATAAGTACACTGCACCCGTTAACAAGTGCTTCCATCGGTGCCAGTCCGAAGGTCTCGAAGCATGAATTCTGTACAAAAAGCGAAGCCTCCCTGTAAAGCCCCCTTGTTATTACAGAATCAACCAGGCCAAGGTTTTCAACAAAGGGGTACGAATTGATCGTATCATCATCCCTTCCATTATCACCGACCACAACAAGCTTGAGTTTAGGCTGTTCCGCTTTTCTGTTTATGAGTCCGATAGCTGCACATATATGTTTTATCTTCTTCCTTGGCATACCGCCGCCGATCGTAAAGACCATATTCTTATCTCTGCCGGCGCCTGTAAAACCATTCATATTATCAAGAAGCCTCGTGTCGACCCCGTTAACCGCAGCGGATATCTTATCGGAATACTCCGGATAATTGGTTTTAAGCCAGGCAGCAAAATGGTTGGATACTGCATATATTGCATCACTTTTCTCCATGGTCTTTCTCTCTGTATGGGTCATGATCTCGTCAACACACTCGTTTATCGCATTCTCATGTTCCACACATCCATGCATAAGATAAGCACATGGTTTATTAAGTATACCGGCCCATTTTAAAGCAAGGAGATTCTGCTTCGAATAACCGGATATAAGTACAACGGAGCAAAGCGGCATTTTAAATATGATCTCCAAAGCCCTTAACGGTTTACTCTTAAATATCAGTCGTGCGGTATTCTCGGGAAATCTCAGCAGATATTCTTTTGTTACATTGGCAGGTCCGGTTCCCGTCCTGTAATCACCGATTACAAATACCTTCACTTTCGCTCCTTTAGGAATTCTCTTCTTCCCTTTAGCATATGTGAAATTACCTCAGCAAAGTCAAGCCCGTCTTTTTTATATATGCCTCTCTTTCTCAGTGCGAACTGCAGTATCAGGATTAAGGAAAAGCTTCCCGACATCGCCGCATAATTGGCACCTCTTGAGATAAAGAAATCTTTATCATACCCCTTAAACCAGGTTGATTCTTCTTCTCTAAGTGATGCGATCATAACAGGCTCATAGTAGATCTTAAGACCGCGTTTCAAACATTCATACAGGAAGATGTTTTCTTCACCCATAAGATATCTTCCCGATCCTGCCCCGAAGCGGTCATCAAATAAAATGCCCTTTACCGATTCCCTTTTAAAGGCTATCTCAGGCGAAAAAATCTTAAGTACCGAGAGATAGCCCATCCTCTTTGACTTTGGATAATTCGGAACGGGTTTTTCTTTTCTCTTAATATAAAAAACTATGAGATCAGCATCCGGATGTTTCAAAAAACCATCCTTGATCCTTACCTCATAATCAGGAAGATACTCAACATCATTATCACACAGGATACATACATCTGCATCTGCTGCGGCTATGGCCATGTTTCTGCTCCTTGAAAGGCCCCTCTCCATAGTCTCGATGTAGGTTATCCTCTGGTCATTTCCTGTAACCGACTTCCTTATGCAGGTCTCTTTATTCTCTCGGTCGCACTGGTTTACCACCACTGCTTCACCTGTAATATTCAGCGAGTCGACATAGGAAACGTCCTTAAGAAACATTGCCGACAACAATACCTGAAGTTTCATATTACATTCTCCGAAGGACTGCCCTCACCGCCCAGAAAACGAAGCAGTAAGCACTGTAAATAACGTTCAATCCTTCAACATTTCTGTACAGGTTCCATATCCTCTGTATTGCAGTCATCTTGTTGGATGAGAGTGTACCTGTTCCCCTTCTGTAAAGAGTCAGGGCCTCATCAAGTCCGTATGCCTTACCCGTCTTCTTTAGTACCTTCCACCAAGTGGCTGTATCTTCAGAAGGAACCTGCGGCATCATTATATCCTCTTTAGCAAGCTTATCCATATCAAACATGACAGTACTTGTAAAGATCGTTGTATTCTTAAGAGCCTGTCTGTAACTTATGGTCTTTGGAACCCGGACTATCTTCTCAACTCCGATCCCGCTCTCATCGGCAAATTCATATCCGGTGAAGGAAAATGCAGCATCATTCTCATCCATAAATGCCAGCTGTTTTTCAAGCTTATCAGGTGACCACAGGTCATCTGCATCTATATAGCAGATATACCTGCCCTTAGCAATCTCAACCCCCCGGTTTCTTGCATGGGCAGCCCCCTGATTTTTAGCTCCCTCATCAATAAGCTCGATCCTCTCATCGGAACCGGCTGTCCTCTTGATGACTTCATCCGAATCATCCGTAGAACCGTCATCAATAAGTATAAGCTCAAAATCCTTATAGGTCTGGCTCTTAACTGACAGGATCGTATCCTCGATCCATTTACCGGCATTATATACCGGCACGATAACACTGACTAACCCCTTACTCATTGTTATCCCCCTTTTCATTCTCCCCCGACACTTCGGTCGTGGGCAATAGGTCTGTAGAAATCCTTCCGGATTTCTCTGATGCCTCAAAGCCGGCAGGCTCCTCCGACACTTCGGTCGGAGGCAGTATCCCCTCAGATATACCCTCTGTACTCTCCAATGTAAATATGGTCTTAACCGTCAGTATGATCAGACGAAGATCAAGCCATACGGAAAAATTCTCAATATAAAACAGGTCAAGCTTAAGCTTATCATAAGGAAGTGTATTATACTTGCCGTAAACCTGGGCATATCCCGTGATCCCGGCCTTAACCTTGGTCCTGTACTTAAATTCGGGCATCGCCCGAGTATACTGTTCTATGATCGAAGGTCTCTCAGGTCTCGGACCTACAAACGACATATCTCCCTTAAGAACATTAAACAGCTGTGGAAACTCATCAAACCTTATCTTTCTTATAACCCTTCCGACAGGAGTTATACGGTCATCGTTCTTTCTGGCAAGCCTCGCCACTCCATCCTTCTCGGCATCTACTATCATACTGCGAAACTTAATGATCTCAAATTCACGATCACCTTCCGTGACCCTTATCTGCTTATAGAGGACCGGTCCTCTGTCATAAAGTTTTATGCATAGTGCCGTGATCAGCATAAGCGGCGACAGGATAATGATAAGGATAAGTGAAAATACCACATCAAAGGCCCGCTTAATAAGCGCCTGCTCATATTCGATAGGACTGCTCTTGGTAAGCATAAGCGGCGAATCGAAAAAGTGCAGGGTCTTGGCTCCCCTTAATACTATGTCCATGATCTTGGGCATAACATAGGTTTCCTTACACTGCCCATAACAGTACTTGTGAAGCCTGTTTCTTACATCGGTATTTATATCCCACAGCATAACGGCTTCATGCCTGTCAATCCTGCTGCACATATGATCAAAATCATCAGATACCCGTATAGTTTCCTTTATCTCAAACTGGTGGCGTCTCGTACGTACCTTTTCAACAAACAGATCCTTATGAACCCCGTCATAAATAAGAAGAACATCGAGGGGCGGAAAGAGACCCCTGTAAAAAGTCGTTGCAAAAAAAATCCATGCACCGATAAGGAAGCACTGTATGACCATGGCTGCAATAAGGGGCAGCGGTGTCGGAAAATGATAGGCAAGCATACATACCATCGCATAAAAGAGAACATTTGTAAAAAATGTCGCTATTATCTGCGAGAAAAACAGCTCCAGCATCCTGTAAGAGCCTATCTTCAGACCGCCGTACATTGCGGATGCAAAAAGAAGCACGCACATATAAACAGCTGAAATAAAAACATGACCCCAAAAATAGTAGGCCTTGGGAAGTTCGGTATTGTAAAAGACCACCCATACGAAACTTACTACCACGGTTTCAAGAAGCACGATAAGGCATGCCATTATTAAGTTATATATACGTTTACGCGCCTGAACCTTCTGCAATTATATTTTTCCTGTTATCTTCAAAAATATCTCACCCGGTAATCCCAGCACCTTCTGCCATGCAGGTATTCCGGCGGCTTCCTTAAGCTGATGACCCGCCATTTTAGCATATAATCTGTAAAACCCCAGATACTTAAGCTTAAGGACCGACATGGGTGTTATCCTGGCCCTCTGTTCGTAATACAGATACCAGGCTTCCCTGTTATTTTCCTTAAGTGAACGGACCGAATCCGTGTATCCCTCTGACACAATTTCACACACGGTAAGGATGACCGGCATCACAATATATTCATATCCAGCATCTATTTTATCATAAATATAGTCTTCGGGTACATATTTTTCACCATCTATCTCGGGAAAGGGATATTTCCTAAGCACTTTGGTCCTGAAAACCAGGGTTGTCTCACCCTTAAAGCCTCTGAGATAGACCCCGTACAGGGTTGTCCTGTTCTTATTTTGGTCAAGATATTCCAAAGGGAATTCAATCCCGTTTAACAGTTCCTTCTCACTCTTTCCTTTATGAGCTATGATACCTGCAGTTTTATCTCCCGGCTTACCTTCCTCGATTTCACTTAGCTTATTTTCCTCTATAAAGTTAAGTATATTTCCGACTGCATCCGGGGCCAGCCTGTCATCGGAATCAAGGCATAAGAACCACTCTGTCTTACAATATTCCACTCCCCTGTTGTGGGCCCGCATCTTACCGCCGTTTTCCACATAGTGGTATTCGATCGGAATGATCCCTTCTCTGATCCATTCCCCGACAAGTTCTCCGGTTTCATCGGTAGAACCGTCATCAACTATTAGCCAGCAGAAATCAGAGCAGGTCTGTGACTTTAAGCTCTCATAGGCCCGTCTCAGTAGTTCTCTTCTGTTGTAAGTTGGTGTGAATACTGTTAATATCATGGTTCCCCTTATGATCTCATTTAATATACAACACTGTAATCAACCAATTCGAAATCGTACGGTTCTTTTATGTTGTACTTAAAGACTATATGGTTCTCTGTCTCCTTTACCTTCTTAAGTCCTGCGATAAGGAGAAATGAAGTCCTAGGATTATTCTTATTCAGGACAACATATTCCGTCTTGGTTTCTTCAAGCGCATCAAGAAAGGCTTCTTCCTCAACAGGCTG
>JBGUQP010000114.1:0-5602 GCA_045131145.1 Lachnospiraceae bacterium
ATCCTCACAATATCATACATCCTCATGCAGTGACGGATCCTCTTTATCCACCACGAGAAGCCGGTTTCCTTATGTTTCTTCCACTCATATAAGGGGTTGCCCCACAGCTGGCCGGTCTTACTAAAAGCATCCGGCGGCGTTCCCGCAACGGCTGTCGGCTTCCTGTCCTCATCAAGCTGAAAGAGCTCGGGTGATGCCCAAGTATCGGCAGAATCAAAAGCCACATAGATAGGGATATCGCCTATTATCTCAATGCCCTTCTTGTTGGCATATGTCTTAAGGGCCATCCACTGTTTATCGAATTCATACTGGATGAACTTATAGAAACCGATCTCTTCCTCGTATTTCTTCTTATATTGAGCCACAGCTGCCTTCTTTCGAAGCCTTATATCATCATCCCACTCGGAAAAACTTACGCCTCCAAACGAATTCTTGACCGCCATATAGAGGGCATAATCTTCAAGCCAGAATTTATTCCTTGACAGAAAACTCCTGTACTTCTTCTCCTTTAATGGATCAAACCTCTTATAGGCAAGCTTTAATGCTTTAAACCTTGACAGGTATATCTTCTCATAATCAATACGTTTTTTGTCCCTGCCCCAGTCAAACCCGGTACATTCCTTTTCCTCAAGCAAGCCCTCCTCAACAAGGGTGTCAAGGTCAACAAAATAGGGATTCCCCGCAAAAGTTGAGAAGGACTGGTATGGGGAATCACCATATCCCGTGGGACCCAGGGGAAGTATCTGCCAGTAGGACTGGCCAGCCTCCTTAAGATCGTCTACAAACTTATATGCCTCTTTTGAAAATGATCCGATCCCGTAGCTGCCGGGAAGGGATGCGACAGGCATAAGAACTCCGCTTTTTCTCATATCTCCTCCTAACCTTATAATCTATCCTTTCACGGCTCCTTCGATCATTCCTTCCATGATCTGCTTCTGGGCGAAGAAGAAAAGAATGACTATGGGAACGATGGCAAGCAGGGCTGCCGCAAGGATAAGGTTCCACTGCTTAACATACGAACCGACGAAGGCCTGCACCGCAACCGGAAGGGTTTTGACTTTGCCGTTCTGGCCAAGCATCATCGAAGGCAGAAGATAATCGTTCCATATCCACATGCCGTTTAAGATGGTAACCGTTGTTATCACAGGCTTAAGCAGGGGAAGGATTATCCTGAAAAAGGTCTGTTCCGGAGAACATCCGTCTATGGAAGCAGCCTCTTCAAGGTCCATGGGAATACCCTTGATAAAACCATTCAGGATAAAGACCGTCATCGCGCCGCCAAATCCCAGATATGCGAAGATGATACCCGGAACCGACTGGAGCATGGGAATACCGATGAACTTGCCCACATCTCTGAAGGTGGAGATAAGGGGAAGCATTACTACCTGGAAGGGTATTATCATTGAAGCAATGAAGGTAAAGTATATAACCGTTGACCACTTGGTATGGTTACGGCAGATGACCCATGCTGCCATGGCTCCGAAAAGGGCCAGGAGCACCAGTGATACGATGGTGATTATTACCGAATACTCAAATGCCGACCAGAAAAGGAAGTGGGTATTGTTAATAACATCAACCAGATTGGTATAAAGCTGGGTAAAGTTAGCTCCCTCAAATCCTATTGGATTCTTGGTGATCATATCCGTAGGCTTGCAGGAATTGATCACAACAAGGAAGAAGGGGAAAAGCACGTATGCCGCAACTATAATGGCGATGATCATTTTTATGACTCTTGTCGAAGTCTTCTCTCTTGTCTTCATTATAATTCCACCTCCCTCTTATTGGATATACGAACCTGTATGATAGATACAACGGCCAGGATGATAAAGAAGAGAACAGCCTTTGCTTCACCGAAGGCGTACTCGTTATTGATAACTGCCGTTGAATAAATGTTAAGTGCCAGCATCTCGGTACCGTTTGTAAGGTAGTTGCCCATAAAGTTTGCAACCGATCCTGTTCCGTTCGTTAACGCCAGGTTAACGTCGAACTGCTTGAATGCAGATGTCAGAGTCAGGAAAGTACATATGGTTATCGTCGGTGCGATCATAGGAATCTTTATAGAGAAAAGAGTCTGTGTCGCATTGGCACCGTCGATGGATGAAGCTTCCAGCACATCCCCGGGTATCGTATTAAGACCCGTTATGTAGATGAGCATTATATAACCTGCGTACTGCCAGATATAAACTATTACTATTCCGATAAAGGCGGTCTTTGTTTCCGAGAGCATCGAATATCTCTGGTCAAAAAGAGCCGTCGTAAATTTCGTGATAACATTCGAAAAAATGAACTGCCAGATATAACCTAAGACGATTCCGCCGATAAGGTTAGGGAGGAAATAAGCCGCCCTGAAAAATCCCAGTCCCTTAAGCTTGCTCGTGCACAGAAGTGCAAGGAGAAAAGCCACAAGATTTACCAAAATGATATTGAATACAACGAATAAAAATGTGATGAGGATGGACCAGATAAAGCCCGGCTGCTTGAACATCCTCGTGTAATTTGCAAGGCCCACAAAGCCCTTGACCCTGATTCCGTCCCAGTTCGTAAATGAGTAACCGATACCGAGTACCAAAGGTATTATGACGGTTACCGCAAATGCGAAGAGAAGCGGGAACAAAAATATGATATTTACTATGGTCCTGTGATGTTTAAATGTCGGGAACAGATACAGGCCCACAAAGAATAATACAGCCCCCACAACTATTGCCGCACCTCTTAAGTTGTTTCCAGTTTTCCCGATGGCCCATGCCAGACCCAAGATCAGAAGCAATAACCCCAGGATCATACCACCGAATGATGCAGCTTTTCTTCCCATGGAGAATTCGCCCATAATACCTCTCCTTTCCATCGGCATGAGGTGTCACCGCCAGGTGACGGAGTCCTGATGCCTGTTAATCCACAACGTGTTTCTTATTAACAAGGGGGCAGTGCCTGACGCCTGCCCCCTTTAATATACCCCAAAGATTAGTTAGCGTAGTAACCCTGAATAACCTGTGCCATTGTCGAAGCGAAGCTGTCTGCATCGAGCTTGCCCTGAGCGTAGTCAGCGAATACCTGACATGTAACGTTCTGGAGACCATCCTTCTTAAGCATTGTGTGCCATCCTGAGTACTTGCCTGCATCGATGTAGCTCTTCATGCTCTTGTAGAAAGGATTAACTGCTTCGTACTTACAATCATCGAAAGGTGATACAAGACCTGCCTTGTTTACAAGGATATCCTGGGCAGAATCACCTGCACACCAGTTGAAGAATTCCTTAGCGCCATCTACATTGCCGTCAGAATATGCAACCCAGTAGCTGGGGGGACCTGCGATGATGGTATCTATTCCGTCCTCAAAAGCATAGGGGGCAAAGCCGCACTCGAAGCTTACATCGTCAGGACTTGTTACACACCAGTTACCCTGAGTGATGAAAGCATACTTGCCATCCTTAAAGCCTGCAACCTGCTGATCATAAGTACCGTCTACCAAAAGGTCGGGATCCGAATACTGATTCATGAGACCTACGAACTTAGCAAAAGCCTTCATCCTTGCCTCATCAACCTTGCCGCCGTCGTTAAGAAGGTCGATATAGGTTGTATCATCTGCCTTAAGACCTGCATCGAGATACTGAGCGAATACGTGTGTACCTGAGCTCCATCCAAGGTTAGCGGGCTCAGCGCACCATCCCAAAACTGCCGTTATACCAAGCTCATCCTTCTTCTCATCAAGAGTCTTGAAAGCTTCTTCGTAAGCTGCGGGAGATGTAAGTGAAGCGGGATCAACACCTGCTGCCTTAAGTACATCTGCATTGTATCCAAGAGCTGTTGCCTCAACAGTGTAAGGGAAGCCGATGGTTCCCATTGAAGCGTTTACAAGCTCGAACCCTGTCTTGTCTGTCCAAGCCTCGCCTGCAAGATCAGCAAGCATTCCGTCCCATGTGTCAGCCTGGTTGGCTTCTATAACGAAGATATCGGGCATGTTGTCTGCCTGGTACATCTTCTTAAGTTCGTCTGATGCGTTGGTGTCACCACCGATCGTCTCAACTACAAGTGTGTTTCCTGTTTCCTCATTGTAAAGCTTGGCGAGTTCCTGCATCTGGGCATCTATCTCGGGCTTACCGTTAAGGAGCCTTACTTCTGCTCCCGATCCTGCCGGAGCAGAATCACTCGTGTCTGCCTCAGCTGCTGCCGAATCACCTGCGTCTGATGAATCAGCTGCCTCAGTTGTCTCAGCTGCTGCGTCATTTCCTGCTGCGGGAGCTGCTGCGCCGCCGCCGCATGCGGTGAGGCTTGCTGCCATTGCACCTGCCAAAAGAACAGATAACAGTTTTTTCTTCATTTTCTTTTCCTCCAATTCCTTCTCTGTGTGTGTTAGTGTGTTTTGTTGCTTGTGTTTAAGTTGTTTGTGCATTTTGTACAGTTTGCTTATCTTGATGCACTTAACTTTTGCGCATAAGTTGTTTCGTTGGAACTCATATTAGCACCTTATGCGCATAAGGTCAAGGGAAAATTTTAAAATTTTTCAAATTTTTTTATCGAAATCCATAAAAGCTTGATTTTCTGGGCTTTGTCACTGTATCTCTTATGACAAGCCTTACGGGAAGCGTGATCTGGTGATCGGTTTCTTCACCCTTTATCTGCTTAAGAAGTGTCTGAGCGGCCACTACACCCTTTTTCTTAACGTCCTGATGCACGGTTGTAAGCGCAGGCCTGTAGAGGGATCCTAACATATTATCATCGAAACCCGCTATGGAAATGCCCTCGGGAACCCTTATTCCGCGATCCTGTAAGGCCGACATGAGCGTAACGGCATAAAGGTCGGAAACACACATAATAGCCGTATAATCAAGCGACCTCCGGCATATCTCTTCAAGACTTGCATCTATCTCGTCTGACTTTGGTCTTATCTTAAGGAAATCTTCTTCCTTAAATTCTATACCGGCTTCGTCAAGAGCCTTCTTATAGCCTGTAAGCCTGGCAAGATCCACGCCCTTGGTATTATCCGACATGAAGGCTATCTTCTCATGCCCGCAGGAAATGATATACTTTACCATTTCATATGTACCCCGCTCATCATCAAGGCCTACATTGGTAAAGTGTTTAAGTCCTTCTATAGAGTAGGTATCGATGCATACAATGGGTTTCTTATATCTGGTAGATACTCTTATGCCGTCATCATCAAGCATTCCGAAAAGGATGAGACCATCCACATTCCAGGTTGAAACATGACGCATGATCTTTTCCGTATCTCTTGAGATATAGAGCATCATGAAGTAACCCGCATTCCTTATCGTTTCCTCGATACCGCCGATAAGTTCGGAAACAAACGGGTCCATAATAAGGTTCTCGTACTTGTCAGCCCTTGCCTTAAGGGCCACTCCGATGATCTTGCTTTCATTCTGGGCCAGGTTCCTTGCATTTATATTGGGAACATAATCAACCTGTTCAAGGAACTCCTTTACTATCCTCCTCTTCTCCTCGGAAACCTCCCCTTCCTTGCCGTGAATAACGTTACTTACGGTAGTTGTTGACATGTTCAGCCGTTTGGCTATCTCTTTTATCGTAATCATTAAAAAACCCCTTTACAAAAAATCGATGTTAGTGTATCTTGAAAACAAGATAGC
>JBGUQP010000115.1:0-7687 GCA_045131145.1 Lachnospiraceae bacterium
TCGGTTACCTGCGAAGGTACACATACGCTTATCCTCGGCTTACGGAAGGTCTTGCGGCCTATCGCCTTCTGGATAAAGTACTTGAGCATCTTCTCGGTTACCGTATAATCGGAGATAACGCCCTGCCTTAAAGGCCTTACCGCTACGATATTCCCGGGTGTACGCCCAAGCATCAGCCTTGCTTCCTCACCGATAGCCTTGATCTTATTGGTATCCCTGTCAAAGGCCACTACCGAGGGCTCCTTGAGCACAACTCCCTTGCCGTGTATATAAACCAGAATACTGGCAGTTCCCAAATCTATTCCTATATCTGTATAAACCATCCTGCTTCCTCTTTCTTCAAGGTTTAACTGTTTACATAAATGAGTCAAACTTAATTATAACCCAAACAGGAATATTTTGAAAGAGGAAGTTAAATAAAAAGAAAGCACAGCAAAGAGATTCCTTCTCCTCAGTTGTGCTTCCATGCTTTATAAGGATTACTTCAAATATCCTATCTCCTGACTTATATATCGGCCCGGGACAGAAATACTTAACCCTCTTTTCTTCTTTTCCTGTTCTTCTTAAGCTCCCTTTCTATATACATACCTGTATAGGATTCCTTGTTTTTGGCCACTTCCTCCGGTGTTCCCGTTGCTATTACCCTGCCGCCGCCGTCTCCGCCTTCGGGACCCATATCGATGATATAGTCAGCCGTCTTTATAACATCAAGGTTATGCTCTATTACGACAACGGTATTACCGCCCTCGGCAAGCTTATGGAGGATGTCAACAAGCTTGTGGACATCGGCAAAATGCAGTCCTGTCGTGGGCTCATCAAGTATATATATAGTCTTCCCGGTGCTCTTTCTTGACAGTTCCGTAGCCAGCTTGATACGCTGGGCTTCACCGCCGGAAAGTGTGGTGGAGGGTTGGCCCAGTTTAATATATGACAATCCGACATCATATAAGGTCTCTATCTTACGTCTTATCGAAGGCAGATTCTCGAAGTAGGTCATGGCCTCCTCAACCGTCATGTCAAGCACGTCATATATGTTCTTACCCTTATATCTTACTTCCAGAGTTTCCCTGTTGTAGCGTCTTCCCCCGCATACCTCACAGGGTACGTATACATCGGGAAGGAAGTGCATCTCGATCTTTATTATGCCGTCACCGGAACATGCTTCGCACCTTCCGCCCTTAACATTAAAGGAGAAACGGCCCTTGGAATAGCCCCTCTCTTTTGCATCCGAAGTACCCGCAAAAAGGTCCCTGATCTGGTCAAAAACTCCCGTATATGTTGCAGGATTGGACCTTGGCGTCCTTCCGATGGGGGACTGGTCTATATCTATTACCTTATCAAGTTTCTCAACTCCCTTTATTCCCTTATGTTTCCCGGCTATGGTCTTGGCACGGTTTAGTGTCCTTGCCAGCGACTTATACAGTATCTCGTTTATCAGTGAACTCTTGCCGGATCCCGACACTCCCGTCACGCAGGTAAATACACCGAGTGGTATATCAACATCTATATCCTTAAGGTTATTCTCGGCTGCTCCCTTGATCGTAAGCCATCCCTTGGGCTTGCGTCTCTTGTCGGGAACAGGGATGAACTTCCTGCCCGACAGATACTGGCCGGTTATGGAATCCGGATTCTCCATGAGTTCCTTGGCCGTGCCGGCGCATATTACCCGGCCTCCGTGGGCACCCGCCATGGGACCTATATCCACTACGTAATCGGCAGCCAGCATGGTATCCTCATCATGCTCCACGACTATAAGGGAATTACCGAGATCGCGCAGGTCCTTAAGAGCATTAAGGAGCTTGTCGTTATCCCTCTGATGAAGGCCGATGCTCGGCTCATCCAGTATGTAGGCAACACCCACAAGACCCGAACCTATCTGGGTTGCCAGACGTATCCTCTGGGCTTCGCCTCCCGACAGCGATCCCGTCGCCCTTGCAAGTGTAAGGTAGTCAAGTCCCACCTGGACAAGGAAGCTGAGACGCCCCTTAACTTCCTTTATTATCCTTGTTCCTATGAGCTCCTGCTGTTTTGTCAGCTTAAGCTCATTGAAGAAATCAAGCGCCCTGCTTATCGAGTATGTTGTAATTTCGTAAATGTTCTTATCCCCGACGGTAACAGCCAGCGCTCCCGGCTTAAGCCTCCTGCCGCCGCACTCATTACACGGGGTTATCCTCATATAGGCTTCGTATTCCGCCTTCATGGCATCCGATCCCGTCTCCCGGTATCTTCTCTCCACGTTTTTTATAAGGCCGTCAAATGCAACATCATATACCCCTTCTCCTCTCTGTCCCTTATAACGGACCTTTACTTCTTCCTTTCCGGTTCCGTTTATAAGTATATCCTTGATCCTGTCCGGATATTTCTCAAAGGGGGTATTAAGGTCAAAATCATACGTCTCGCTCAGTGCCCTCAATGTAGCATAGGTAAAGCTCTTGGGGTCGGTACATGACTGCCAGCCGGTAACCGCGATGGCACCTTCCGCTATGGAGAGGGATGGATCGGGTATCATGAGATCGATATCGAACTCCATCTTGTATCCTAGACCCGCACAAACGGGGCAGGCCCCGAAGGGGTTGTTGAAGGAGAAGGATCTTGGCTCGATCTCGTCGATACTTATATTGCAGTCGGGGCAGGCAAAGCTCTGGGAGAAGTTGATATTGTCTCCGTCTACAATGTCGACCACGGCCAGTCCGCCCGCCAGTTCGAGCACATTCTCCAATGAATCGGTAAGCCTTTTCTCTATACCTTCACGGACCACAAGACGGTCCACGATTATCTCAATATTATGCTTGATATTCTTATCAAGCTTGATCTCCTCGGACAGTTCATACTGGCTGCCGTCGACCATGACTCTTGCATAGCCGCTCTTGGCCGCCCTGTCGAAAACCTTCTCATGCTGTCCCTTACGTCCTCTTACAACCGGAGCAAGCAACATGAACTTTGTTCCTTCGGGAAGAGCCATTATGGTATCGACCATCTGGTCAACCGTCTGTCTGACGATCTCCCTCCCGCAGTTGGGACAGTGCGGTATACCGATCCTTGCATACAAAAGGCGGAGATAATCATAAATCTCCGTAACTGTTCCTACCGTGGATCTGGGATTTCTGTTGGTCGATTTCTGGTCAATGGAAATGGCCGGAGGAAGACCCTCTATACTCTCCACCTCAGGCTTCTCCATCTGACCCAAAAACTGCCGTGCATAAGAAGACAGCGACTCCATGTACCTTCGCTGTCCTTCTGCATATATCGTATCAAATGCGAGTGATGACTTCCCCGAACCCGATAAACCCGTCAGGACCACCAGCTGGTCCCTGGGTATATCGATATCAATGTCCTTTAGGTTGTGCTCACTCGCTCCACGTATCTTTATGTATTTTCTTCCGTCTATCTTAACTGCCATTATCAAATGAAAAACTAAATAGTGATGCGCATTTCAACCGTATTCTTCTTAACTCCGACCACGACATCCTTAGCGATCGAAGCCACTATTGACTTCTCAAGATCATCCCATTCAACCTGAGCATCATCCGATTCGTCCCTGGCATCATCCAGCGCCGACTTGTAATTGGACAGTGACCAGAATGATAGATATCCGAGAGCCAGAGGATCGGCTGTTGTCGGAGTTCCGGCATCCATATATCCGTAATTGACATATCCGCCGTACTCACGGGCCAGCTTGACCGTTTCCTCATAGTCAGCTATCGCATTCTCATACACTTCCCTGACCTTAGCCATGAAACCGACTGCGGCAGCGTTCTTGCCCGATGATGAAACCGACAGGAGTTCCCTCTTCTTCTCAACGTCCATTTCCGTCCTGGCTTCAAGAATGACCTGGTATCCCTTGTCATCCTTATCAAGCCTGAGCAGTGCATCATATTCACCTGTCATAGCACTGAACATACCCA
Organism: Lachnospiraceae bacterium; assembly: GCA_045131145.1. GTDB lineage: Bacteria > Bacillota > Clostridia > Lachnospirales > Lachnospiraceae > UBA2868. The sequence goes on from JBGUQP010000115.1 coordinate 3,906, forward strand.
GAGTCTCTTCCACGGCAAGCCTTAAATGGATAGCCTGCTTGCCTTCAAGACCCTCATCGTCAATATACCTGTCAATCATGGCAAGAGCTTCTTCAGTCCTTGCCTCGGTATTGTTCACATATAATTCCTTCATATCCACCTGTCCATTCCGTGTAGCCCATGTCTTCTCCGGTCCTTGCCGGAACCCTTGATTACACTATATTCAATATGTCCGAGAATCCGGTTACTTCAAATATCTCACGTATGTCATCATTGGCGCCGCGTACCGTCATCTCACCCTGCTTGTTCATGATCTTCTGCATAGACAGAAGCACACGAAGACCGGCCGATGAAATGTACTGCAGGTCATTAATGTCAAAATCAAGCTCCGTAACGCCTTCAAGAGAATCCTTTAACTCTCCTTCAAGCTGCGGTGCGGTTGTAGTGTCAAGCCTTCCTTCAAGCTTCACCTTAAGAGCATTTCCGTTCTTTTCTTTGTTAATGTTAAGCATGTTTCCACCTCCTGAAAACTTAATAGCTTACTAAAATATACCAAAATTTAACATTTATAGCAAGATGTGATCGCATCTTTGTTTCCCGTTTACACAAAGGGATTATAGTACCGGCCCCCGTTTATCCCCGAAAGCCACAGTGCAAGTAATACAAGAAGCGCGCAAAAGGCCATCGCAGTGTAGTCCCATGCCCTGAAGGGACGGGCCATATACCAGGTTCTCTTCTTATTCTTGCCAAAGCTCCTAAGTTCCATGGCATTGGATATGACCTCTATCCTCTGCATGCTCGTCAGGATAAGGGGGATAAGTATGGTCGATGCGGCCTTAAGGCGGTTTATCAGGGATGTCTTCCCTGTCATTTCTATGCCGCGGGCCTGGCCTGCCTGGCTTATCTCATGGTACTGCCTCTGTATTTCCGGAATATAGCGCAGGGCAAGAGCCACCGAATAGGCAACAGAGTATTTGACTCCGATCCTGTTTAACGATGCCGCAAATTCACTGGGGTTTGTTGTCGTGACAAACAGCAGGATCACCGGTATCGTGGCCAGAAATTTAAGGATATAATTCAGATGGTAGAAGAGTTGTTCCGCCGTCAGTGCAAACCTGCCGCTCATACCGAAGAGAAAAGTGCAGGTCCCGTAGATCGCGGTTCCGTGTCTTGGCGAAAACATATATATGCATATGCTGTTTATCACAAGAAACACAACCGTGAAACCAAACATAAAGGAGACATCCTTAAACCGTATCCGTCCCACATAAAAAAGAATGAGGCCTGCCACGGACATTCCCGCAAGCATACGGGTATCATAGGTTGACATGGCCGCAAAGCTCCACAGCATAAGGCACACGAACTTGGTCGCTCCGGTAAGTGAATGTATGGGGGATTGTCTGTCTATGTAATTAAATAAGTTAACCAATGCCTTCCCCTCCCTCATACTCAATAAAGTGCCTGACGAAATCCGTCCCGTCTTCTATCCCGCACTTAAGAGCAAGTTCATAAAGAGATGTTTCCTTCAGGGATGCCTCGCGGATTATTTCCCTGTCGGTAAGGATGTTATAGCATTTGTCATCAGCGATTATCTTCCCTTTCGAGAATACAATGGCCCTGTCAGCGTATTCAAGCATAAGATGCATGTCATGTGTAACCATGATGATGGTTATCCCGAGTTTGTTAAGATCACTTAAGAATTCCATTATCTCGGTGTAGTGACGATAGTCCTGGCCCGCAGTCGGTTCATCAAGGATTATCATCTCGGGATCAAGGGCGAGTATGGCAGCGATGGTGACTCTTTTTTTCTGACCGTAGCTTATCGTCGATACGGGCCAATTGCGCATCCGCCATAAACCGCATATCCTGAGAGCCTTTTCCACACGCGCCTTGGTCTCTTCCTCCGATAATCCCCTGGTCCTTGGGCCCAGTGCCACTTCATCATAAATAAAGATCTTGGATATCATCTGGTTGGGGTTCTGCATAACATAGCCTATGTTTTCCGCCCTCTCTTTGATAGAAAGATCTTGGATATCGTTTCCCCTGTAATATATCCTTCCGCCCGTTTCCTTCTCGAAACCGCATATTACCTTGGCAAAGGTTGACTTGCCGGCTCCGTTGGTACCTACGATCGCCGTCATCTCACCCTTTTTCACAGAAACAGATATGTCCCTTAAGGCGTGCACATTGCCGCTCTCATAGGTAAAGTCAAGATTCTCTGCCCTGAGTAGTTCCTCTGTAAGTTCTTTGTCCGGCGCCGGTTTACCGCTTCTGTACCATTCACGTACACGGGCTTTATCATTCTCATCAAGCTCTATGGTCTTAAGGGATGCCGGTTTCATCCGCGCGCTTATATCAACACCCGCGTATTTAAGCGCGGTTATATAGAGCGGTTCCCTTATTCCGCACTCCTTAAGGAGGGGACCTGACAGAAGTTCATCCGGAGGAAGGTCGGCCACTATCTTCCCCTGCGACATGAGGACTATCCTGTCAACGCTCCTGTGAAGAACGTCTTCCAGCCTGTGTTCAACTATTATGACCGCTGCGCCCGTCTCTTCCTGCATCCTGTCTATCAGCTCAACAGCCCCTTTACCGGTAGCCGGATCAAGGTTTGCAAGAGGTTCATCAAATATCAGGATATCAACGTCATCAACCAGAACACCCGCGACCGAAACCCTCTGCTTCTGTCCTCCCGAGAGTTCCCCCGGAGCATGCGTAAGGAAGCCGTCAATATCAACCATTGCGGCCACCTCTTTAACCCGGTCATGAAGCACGGGTTCACCCACGCAGTCGTTCTCAAGAGCAAATGCAATGTCCTCGGCAACCGTCATGCCCACGAACTGGGCATCGGAATCCTGCAGAACGGTACCTACGGTCTTGGATATCTCAAAAAGACTTAAGTCCCTTGTCTCCCTGCCCTTTATCTTAAGGCTTCCGGATATCTCCCCCTTATAGGAAAAGGGAATAAGCCCGTTAATGCAGTGTACCAGGGTGGACTTACCACAGCCCGACGGACCTGCGATTAAAACACGCTCACCCCGACGCAGCGTAAAATTAATACCTGTAAGCGTCGGGGTGGACTGTGCATTGTATTGAAAACCAAAATTATTAAATTCAAGAAGAATACTGTCTTCCACTTAATCCTCTTCCTTAAGGCTTCCCTTCTTGGGAATTGCTGCCGAATAAGCGATGCACAAAAGAGTTCCGACAACAGCCGTAGTAACAATATTTACGCCTGCACTTACAAGGCCCTGAACGAATACCTTGTTGGCCGGCTCGCCGTATATCACTATATCAAGCACCGGTGCTATCACAGCCCATGCCAGAACATGACCGATGACCTGACCCACATTGAACCTTATGATATCAGCCTTCGCGAACTGTCCTTCATCAATCTTGAGCTTGCCTGAAAGGGCGCCCACAATGCAGCCGAAAATTGCCGATGATATTACCCAGCTCCACCATACTCCCCAGCCATAGGAAAAGTCAATAAAGAAGTGGCCGATGAGACCTGCCAGAAGACCTGCGATGGGTCCGAATACGGCAGCGATAAAGGCAAGCAGGCCGTACTGCAGGGAAATGTTGGTGTTGGGGATTCCGCTCGGGATCGCAACGAACCTTCCGAGTACGAAGAATAAGGCCGCTCCTATACCGGTTGCAACAATGTGTTTAACTCCGAATTTCATCATGTCTCAATCCTCCTCTTATAAAGTGTCAACTGCTTCTAAAATTATAAACCTCTTTTTGCACCTTTACAACCATCTCACTCGCTGTATCTTACCTCAAGATCATCAAGAAGATAT
>JBGUQP010000116.1:0-3928 GCA_045131145.1 Lachnospiraceae bacterium
CCTTGTCCGTTTCGATATTCAGGAAGCTTAAGAGGGTCCGAAACCTTATGCCCTCCTGCATGGCTGCTTCTATCTCACTGTCAAGGGCCGTATAGTCATCCCTCTTTCTTGTAAATACATGTATTGTTTCGGCATTCAGACGCACTGCGGTACGGGCTGCATCCATTGCAACATTGCCTCCGCCTATAAGGACAACCCTCTTGCCCGTAAGATCGGGAGCGTTTCCTCTTGCCACCTCCTGGAGAAAGTCGGCTGCGGGGACCACATTCTTCGCATCCGCATTCTCCATGGGCATCCGGTTACCCAGCTGGGCACCTATACCGATATATATCGCATCATACTCATCCTTAAGGTCTTTAAAACTTATATCCTTACCCACCCTGGTATTAAGATTAACCTTAATATCGCCTGTTTTAAGGATGGCTCTTATATCCTCATCAAGCCTTGCCTTCGGAAGCCTGTATTCGGGTATGCCGTACCTTAACATGCCTCCAAGCTTTTCATGTTCCTCGTATATGACCGCTTCGTGGCCCATAAGCGCAAGAAAGTAAGCTGCTGTGAGTCCGGAAGGGCCTCCTCCGATAATAGCGATCCTCTTACCTGTCTTAACATTGGCCCTTGGTGTATCAACAGTATCGGCAGCTGCCTGGTCAACGGCATACTTCTTAAGGCCCCTTATATTAAGAGGAGCATCCACAAGCGACCGCCTGCATTTCCTCTCACAGGGATGTTCGCATACCATAGCGCAGGCTGTGGGAAGGGGATTCTTATTTCTGATGGTCTTAACAGCCCCGGCATAATCGCCCTCCTTGATAAGAGCTATATAACCGGGAACATCCACATGGGCCGGGCAGAGTGTAACACATGGTATGGTCTGGATCTCATTTTCTGCACATCTACCACGTTTAATGTGACTCTCATATTCATCCCTGAATTCCGAAAGTGAATCAAGTATAAGATCGGCTCCCACGGTTCCCACCGCGCAATCGGCAGTGGAAGCAATCATGCGGCACTTCTTTTCCATCTTCTCAAGAGTATCCATGGTCGCATCACCATTGAGGATAGACTCAAGGAAATAATCCACCTCAGCAAGACCGTCACGACAGGGTACGCATTTACCGCATGACTGGTTCATGGATATCTGAAGAAGTGAACGGTAAAGTGACAGGGGACACATCCCCGGCGGATATGATGTCATTCTCGACTTGAACTTGCGGATGACTGTATCTATCCTTTCGTTCATGTTTCCTCTTTTAGCAAGTTTCTTCATGGCTGGAGCTCCTTTCTTCAGCAAAAGTCACCTACATTATCCTATACACTTGTTCTTACGATCCTAGGCCTGTAACCGCCCTTATTCAGCGCCTCGAGTATTTCATTCTTATGGTCCGTACCGAATGCTTCAAGAGTGATACGTAGTTCAACCGCAGCGTTTCTGTTAGTTGATACGAACTGGTTATGCTCAAGCTTTATCACATTGCCGTTCTGTCCTGCGATCACAGCCGCAACTCTTGATAGCTCACCCGGTTTATCGGGAAGAAGAACGGATACGGTAAATATCCTGTCCCTCATGATAAGACCCTGCTGGACTACGGATGACATTGTAATGACGTCCATGTTGCCGCCGCTAAGTATCGCCACCACCTTCTTGCCCTTGCAGTCAAGCCGCCTTAATGCAGCCACAGTAAGAAGGCCGGAATTCTCCACTACCATCTTATGGTTCTCGACCATGTCGAGGAAGGATACGATAAGGTCCTCATCAGGTACCGTTATTATATCATCAAGATTCTCCTTTATAAAGGGGAATATCTTGCTTCCGGGCGTCTTTACGGCTGTACCGTCGGCTATCGTGTTCACTCCCTCAAGAGTAACTACCTTACCGGCTTCCAGTGATGCCTTCATACATGCCGCACCTTCAGGCTCAACACCTATGACCTTTATCTTCTGATTCATGAGCTTGGCAAGGGTTGATACACCTGCTGCCAGCCCGCCTCCTCCTATCGGAACCAGGATATAATCCACAAGGGGAAGCTCCTTAAATATCTCCATTGCTATAGAGCCCTGACCGGTTGCAACCACCGGATCGTCGAAGGGGTGGATAAAGGTATAGCCCTTCTCCTTGGCAAGCTCAAGCGCCTTGGCACAGGCTTCGTCATAGACATCACCGTAGAGTACCACTTCAGCCCCATATCCCTTGGTACGGTTTACCTTTATAAGGGGAGTCGTGGTGGGCATGACTATGACTGCCTTACAGCCGTACTCCTTTGCGGCATAGGCTACACCCTGGGCATGGTTGCCGGCAGAGGCGGTTATTATGCCCCGCTTGCGCTCATCCTCCTTAAGGGTCGACACCTTGTAATATGCTCCCCTCAGCTTATATGCACCCGTCATCTGCATGTTCTCGGGCTTAAGGTAGACCTTGTTGCCCGTTGCTTCGCTTAAGTAGCTTGAATATATAAGCTTGGTCTCAAAGGTGACCTTCTTTACTATCTCACTCGCTTCTTCGAACTTTTCCAGTGTTAACATATCCCATCTCCTTAAAGCTTCTTATTCACTCACAGCATCATCGTTCCTGTTTTCTTCCGTATCGGCGGCAAAGATAGCATCCACGAATTCATCCGGATCAAACCTCTGAAGGTCGTCGATCCCTTCTCCGACCCCTATATACTTAACCGGTATATTAAGCTCACTCTGTACCGCCACCGCAATTCCGCCCTTGGCCGTTCCGTCAAGCTTGGTCATTATTATTCCGGTGGCATCTGCCGCCTCATGGAATTCCCTCGCCTGTATGAGAGCATTCTGTCCTGTAGTCGAATCTATGACAACAAGTGTCTCCCTGGCAGCTTCCGGATACTCCTTATCTATTATCCTGTGGATCTTCTTAAGCTCCTCCATAAGGTTCTTCTTGTTATGAAGCCTTCCTGCCGTGTCGCATATAAGGATGTCCGTATTCCTGGCCCTGGCTGCCTTTAAGGCATCAAAAACAACCGATGCCGGGTCCTGGCCTTCGCCGCCCTTTATTATATCAACTCCGGCCCTTCCTGCCCATTCAGTGAGCTGTTCCACGGCTGCTGCCCTGAAGGTATCGGCTGCCGCAACCATCACCTTTTTGCCTTCCTGTCTGTAATTGTGGGCCAGCTTGCCTATACTTGTAGTCTTGCCCACCCCGTTTACTCCGATAACAAGGATAACGGCCTTACCCTTTTCAAAATCATAAGCAGTCTCATCCGGCCTCATCTGATCCTTGATCGAATCCATAAGAACACCCCGGCAGTCCGTCGTTGTCTTGATGTGCTGCTCCTTAACCTTTAGCTTAAGGTCTTCGATTATCTTCCCGGTTGTGGCGACACCCATATCGCTCATGATGAGGAGCTCCTCCAGTTCCTCATAGAAATCATCATATATCTCACAGGGTGTAAATACATTATCGAAGCTCTTCGCAATACTGTCCCTTGTCTTTACAAGTCCGTTTTTTAATTTATCAAAAAAGCCCATGAAACACTAATCCTCCAGATCCTTATCAATAAGGTTTACCGAAACAAGGGTTGATACCCCCTTCTCCTGCATGGTTATACCGTAAAGCCTGTCCGCCCTCTCCATGGTACCCCTTCTGTGGGTGATCACTATGAACTGGGTATGCTTTGTCAGCTTGTTAAGGTATCCCGCAAACCTTCCGACATTCGATTCATCAAGTGCAGCCTCTATCTCGTCAAGCAGACAGAAGGGTGAGGGTTTAAGATTCTGTATGGCAAACAGAAGTGCTATCGCCGTCAGTGCCTTCTCACCACCGGACAGCTGCATCATGTTCTGCAATTTCTTTCCCGGGGGCTGGGCTATTATCTTAATGCCCGCTTCAAGGATATCCTCTTCTTCCTGAAGCTCAAGGCTGCCCTTACCGCCTCCGAACATCTCCTTAAACACCTTGTCGAAT
>JBGUQP010000117.1:0-3896 GCA_045131145.1 Lachnospiraceae bacterium
TCAGCAGGTACAGATCCGGCTTCTCCCATCTTTTCGGCCTCGGCAGGTCTGTCCTGATTATGGTACAGCTTGAGGGCTACCCTGATCCTTGCCAGTAACTCTTCAATGGCAAAGGGCTTGGTAATATAATCAACCGCCCCCGCATCAAGGCCGGATACCTTATCCATGACCGCATCCCTGGCCGTAAGAAGAATAACCGGGACATCGGCAGCCGATGCCCCTTCATTTTTGATCCTTCTTAATACTTCCAGTCCGTTAAGTTCCGGAAGCATGATGTCGAGCAGAATAAGGTCGAAATGCTCCTCCGTTGCCATATTAAGGGCACTTCGTCCGTCAAATGCCTTGCTGACTTCATAACCTTCATGGACAAGCTCCAGTTCAATAAACCTTGCCAGCTTTTCTTCGTCTTCAACAACTAAAATGCGTGTACTCACTTTAAGCTCCTTAAGGATAATCTTATAACTTATCTACTTCGTCCTTAACCTTATCCACCACATCGCCCGCTTTATCAAAAGCATTGTTCACTACACTCAGATCATCGGGACCTGCAATCTCATATCTGCACTCGAAGAAGAGACCTACTATAAGAACAACTCCTACTGTCCAGAATGAAACAAACAGTGCAAGTATTAAAACCCATACCGGAATGGTGACTATCTTCTCACCCCTGCGTTCAACCAGGAACTTGTTGTCCTTCATCTTGATCCAGATAAGGTGGCATAAATGCTTGATCTTCTGACCGAGTGTCCTCTCGCTTTTCCTGTTCTTCCTGTCTTCCTGATCAACCGTATCCCTTACATCCACAAGGTCTGTCTGTCCTTCGTATGTAGTTGATCTGCTCGTCTGTTCCTCGCTTGAAACCTTACCCTGGCCCTCAAGATAGATCATCGCGTCAAGGAGGTCTCCCTGCGACTTATCAAGTGCTTCCTTTGCCTCCTCATAAGAAACATTAGCTTTCTGCCTTAACTTTTCAACCTTTTCGAAATCATCCATTTTTATTTTCCTCTCTTTTCTCATTAGTTTTATATAATTGTTTTCTGCCAGGCTCCCATGACCCGGTCCCCGGGTACGACCCCTCATGTCCTCCTGACAGTATCAAATATATAATTAATAAATTAACCCATCTTTGAGAAAAGATTAAAAGATCATTAAAAATATAAATCTTTACAGGCGTACCCATCCCTGCATCTTTTTTACTTCATTATCCCGGTCCTTAAGGTATGCCGCAGGATATACCGTAATGTGCCCTTCATTTGTATTAAGGAGCGCTCCCCACTGGCTGAAGGTCGAATTGGCGATTATATTATGCTTACATAAGCTCATAAGCTGCATATCCCGAAAGCTTTCTTCTCCTTCATTCCCGGTAACGATACACTTATCATCAAGCCAGGTGAATTCCTCTTTTACAAAATCACCATCATCGGAGAATATAAAAAAGCGGGGCTTATCCGTCTTCTCCTTAATATAGCCGACTGCCTTCTCATAGTAATCCCTGCCAAGAGATTCAAACATATTCTCATAGGTACTTGAAAGATAGTCGCCCCTTCTAACATGAATGCTTACAGAATCACATGATCCGATCTCATCCGCAAGTTCTTTGTTTTTTATATCCTCTATCTGAGGAAAGATCAGCTGCCTTCTTATCTCATCCAGCCGGTTATATAAATATTTCTCCTCTATCCAGAAGCCGCAGATGTACCAGTCTTTTGTAGTATCAAGGTGTGTGACCTTCTCATACATCTCATTGCTTCCGTCGGCAGAGTCTTCATTATTTATCTTACCTGACAGCTGGTCTATTATATACGGTTCTCTTTTTTTCTGTGTGAACTCCCGGAGGATACGGTTAGGATACCTTCTGAACTTCTCGAAGGCTCCGGCTGCTGCCCCGCCGCTTTTAACCAGGTTCGGAATAAGGCCGGTCACCTTAAGTATCTCACCCTTGCCTGCTTCCTCAACCGAGAAACCGGACCCCGGAACATTCCCGAAGATGCGCTCAAGTTCGTATCCGTGGTGGTCGTTGTTGGCGTAAAACCAGGTAAGGTCAGCCCTGACCGGGATGCCGCTGTATATGTCTTTTAGAAAGCGGTAGAAGGAATACTGGAACATCTGGTTTCCGAGGCCGCTTGTGAATCGTATTATAATCATGATTTTGCCATTGAACTAAGAACAAATCTCTTCTTGAGAAATACTATCGGAGGTACTTGCTTATGCTGACCATCAGTGACTTAATCGCAGTGCTTGCTCTGTGTGCGACTTTCTACAGTCTTGGTTACGTGCATGGCAGGCATGATTCCAAGACACAAAAATAACCGCCCCAGTCCTGGCAGATTGAGCGGTTATTTTACTGATCAATAATCCGGGCTAACCGTCTATCGGCAGCACCAAATACATGGTATCACTTCCGCTCTGCTACGTCAATATCTGCAGGATCATAAGCCATCATACCTTATCATTATTTATGAAATATCTTATCCAAAATACATCCTATACTATATATGAGCAATGACTTCTTTTCATCCTTCAGCACCACGTGCTGTATATTGTATTCAAACATATCCTTCACGAACTTTCTGTTATCTTTGCCGGGCTTATGAAGATACATGTTAAGGGCGGTGAGGAAGTCCTTTTTGCAGCGGATGGCAGCGTGGTCGGTAAGGCCTACGGCCTCCTCCACCCATTTGGTCATGGTGGTGTTAAGGTAGCAGTCATCCTTGATAAGGTCCCTTTTCATGGACAGTGAGTTCCAGTTGGTTCCCGTTTTCTTACGGACGTACCGCCAGGCACTCATGGTTTCATCCATCCTGTAGATGTCACCCTGGATAAGAAGAAAGAGAAGGATCAGGGCATCATCCACAAAGTCATGGGCCTTATACAATATCGTATAATCGTACTTACCCTCAGGATAAATGTTTCTTGAGACCACGGTCGCGTAATGGCCCGGCCACTTGCCTGACTTTTTGTAATCATCATAGGTGAACCTGCCTGACCATTTATACAGGTCCCCTATCTTGAGGATCTCTTCATCCGTGATCTCTTCGCTGTTTTCATTTATCATCACACAGCCATGGGTACATGCAATGTATTCGGGATGCTCATCAAGGAAGTCCACCTGTTTCTGAAGCTTCTTCTTATCCGTCCAGTAATCGTCACCTTCAAGATAAGCCAGGTACTCTCCCCTGCACTCCATGGTCGTATTATATACATTAAGGGTAGGACGGCCGAAGTTCTTATCCCTAAAAAGGAGCCTTACCTTATCGGGATACTCAGAAGCCACCCTCTTAAGTATCTCCCTTGTCGAATCCGTTGAGCAGTCCTCTCCTACAACCACTTCATATGCAAAATCAGTCTCCTGTTCACACACGCTCCTTAAGGCCTTCTCCACGTACTTCTCATGGTTATATGTTATGAATATCACACTAAGCTTTAATTTACTCATACTCTACGTTTTCGATATCCTCATATTTAACTTCCCTGACGTTACCATCTTCAACCTTGAAGATCAGCTGGCAGTTCCTTAGTGTGGTTACCCTGTGGGCTATTATTATCAGGGTCTTCCTGCCCATAAGGGAATCGATCGCCTCCATTACCGCGGTTTCTGTCTCGTTATCAAGAGCCGATGTGGCCTCATCAAGCACCAGGATCTCCGGATCATCATATAAGGCTCTTGCTATACCGATACGCTGTCTCTGTCCTCCCGACAGACGGACTCCGCGTTCACCTGTCATCGTATCAAGTCCTTCCGGAAGCTCCTTTACAAAGTCCTTAAGCTGGGCCTCTTCAAGAGCTGCCCATACCCTGTTCTCGTCGATCTTATCGTCATCGATACCGAAGGCCACATTGTTTCTTATGGTCTCATCGGCCAGATAAATGGACTGCGGTATGTAGGCCAGCTTCTT
>JBGUQP010000118.1:0-3913 GCA_045131145.1 Lachnospiraceae bacterium
TCTCTGGCATCATATGATCCATAAAGATAATGTCATAATCTTTCTCACTGTACTTTGCGAGGGCTTCCTTTCCGCTTCCGGCAACATCGGTTATCATACCGTAATCTTTAAAAAGTCCCGAGGCTACAACAAGATTCATTACCTCATCATCTACTATAAGGGCCCTTGCGCCGGGGAATTCAGGCTTCTCTTCGGTTTTATCAACCCGGACATTTCCGTATTCTCCACCGGCATTGATAATATTAATAAGAGGCAGGGCATATAGAGGCTTGGGCATATAGAGGACCGAACTTCCCTCGTTTGGCCGAAAGCTTTCATCTGTATTTACCGCAATACAGAAATGTTTGCTGAGCCTGTCGAAATAGTCCCTGTCCTCATCGTACTCTTCCTGGCCCATAAAGAGATTGGTCACGTTCATCCTCCCGCAAACACTCTTTAAGCCTTTAAGGTTCGTGACCGTGTGAACGGGAACCCTTAAGCCTCTTGACAGGTTCTCTATCATCCTGTGGTAATAATCACGTATCTCCGGTATCTTGTACTTCTCGGTACGGATATAAACAACAACACACCTCCCGGCATCGGAATTGACCTCAAGACATGGTTCATGGGCCGATACTTCCTGCGGAATACTGACACGGATAAGGGTTCCCCTTCGCGGTGTGCTCTCTATCCTTACAAAACCGTCCATCGCATGGGCAAACCCATAAACTATCGTAAGCCCCAGGCCTATACCGCCCGTCGACCTGTCCCTTCCCTTATCGGCCTGATAAAGATTGCTGGACAGGAGATACTTATCCTCTCTCGTCATTCCCTTACCGGTATCTGCCACCTCAATATCAAGGTTTACTCCATAATCACGGGCTGCTGAAGATATCTTCATGTAGACACAGCCCCTGTCGGTAAACTTGATCGCATTGGACAAAAGATGTCTGATGATCTTCCTTATCCTGGCCGGATCGCCTTTAAGGTATGAAGGAACGTTGGGATCAAGGTCGACTATGAACTCAAGACCCCTTTGGTACATAAGCGGTCTCTCCGACTGAATGACATCGTTTACAAGGGATGTGATCATATACTTATCCCTGGCTATTATAAGCCGCCCGCCCAGTATTTCATTATAATCAAGGATATCCCCAACCTGATCGGCAAGACGCTGTCCGGCTTCATTTATGGCAGTGATCCTGTCATCATTTCCCTCATTCATCATAAGGGCTGACATGCCGGTAACAACATTTATGGGTGTACGGAATTCATGAGATATGTTTGCAAGGAAATCCTCCATGTTTTCATTGGCCTTAAGGGCTTCATCCATATAAAGGCGGATACCCTCATGGGTGCGCTGCCGCTGAACCACAATGTTTTTACAGATATTGTAAACTATTATAACCGTAGCCATATGAAGGAGAATCCTGGATACGGAGAGGGTGTCGCGCGGGATACCCCCGTTTTTATGGGCCAGATAGAGCTGGGCGCAAAAAACTGCGATATACTCCATCATCACGTAATCCTGATATCTTCTCTTATCCGCTCCCGAAAGGGTTATCATCATAAGCACTGACATCAGGGCCACATCAAAAAAGCTTGAATAATGAACTCCGTGGAAAAAGGCGATCAAAAGGATAAATGCAACGTAAAATGACTCTCTTATATCAGGTGTATAAAGCTGCAGAACATAAAAAACCCACATAAGAACAATACCGAGAGCAATTATAGGCAGCATCCAGAACTCCCATTTAAGAAGGATCCCTTCGATGATAAGTGCTGCTGCGCCCAGTGAGCCGACCAGTATCATTACAAGATGCAGGTTCATCAATCGGTTATTGTCATTTATGGCATTTCCGTTTACGCTTACACTTTCAATCGGCTTATCCATACTATACTCCAGGTATTAATCCATAGTGGCCTAACCAAAATTATACAATTTTTCATGTATTTTTACAATATTTCTTCAAATACTCCATCACCTTGCCGTAGTTATCCGGAACATGCGGAAAGCTGCAGTCAATACAGGTTTTGACACATTTTCCGTCTTTCTCTTTTATCCTGTAATTGCCGGGACAGTCCATACCGTAAAGGGGGCAGTAACAAAAGAGGCAGTTTATCTCCTTAAGTCCCTTGTGACACGGGTAATACTCACATTCCCTGTTTTCAAAAAATCTGCTTGAATTATCCATTTTGCTGAATCTTTATAAAGTCAATGAACTCGTGCATCGGCAGGGCCTTTGAGAAATAATATCCCTGAATATAATCAATGTTGTATACCATGATGTCATTAAATTCCGCTATGCTCTCTATGCCTTCCGCCACTATCTTAAGCTTCATGTCATCCGCCATGTATCTTACCGTCTTTACCGCGCTCTTTGCCTTTTCATTGACATGAAATGCCTTGGTCATGTCCATATCGAGCTTAATGATATCAAAGGGCATTTCGACAAGGTACATGAGGTTCGATTCGCCCTTTCCAAAATCATCAAGGGCAAAGGTAAACCCGACCTTCTTAAGCTGATTCATGTTGTTTATTACCACATCCTTGCTCCGGATAAGTGCCGACTCCGTTATCTCAAGGTTTATCTGGCTCGGTTTTATCTTGTATTTTCCGACTGTTTCCATGATCTCGTCAAAGAGGGTTGACCTCTCAGCCTGCACAACCGACAGGTTGACTTCTATATACTCTATTCCAAGGCTTGTGGCTTCGCCTGTTCCCAGAAATCCGCACGTTTTTTCCAAAACCCTCTTACCGAGCTCCGTTATCTGCCCCGTCTCCTCTGCAACAGAAACAAAGAGTCCCGGCGGAAGCAGGGTCCCATCGGTATTCCTGATCCTGACAAGTGCCTCTGCCGATGTAAACATCTTCTTCGCAGTATTGTATATAGGCTGAAGGAACACTTCCACACGGTCTTCCTTGAGCGCATTGTTTATCTCATCCCTTATATGGTCCCTTCTTCTGTATTCAAGGACCATCTTGTCATCCACTTTAAGTACCACATCTTCCCCGTCATGACGGCGTGCTTTAAGATACGCGATTATATTAAAAATCTCCTGAAGGGACTTATATCTCTGGGCGTTCTCCAGGAATATGATATACGCTTCCCTCTCTTCCCGGCTGCCCCTTCCGAAAACGTTGACGAAGCTCTCCATTGCGATATTTATGGACGACAAGGATGAGGAGACCAGGATAAGATTCTTCTCAAGCCCTTTAAAAACATCAATCTCCTTATAATTCTGCATAAAACCTATTATATTGGCTATCCTGTCCCTTGTTTCTTCCGTATCCGCCTTAAGATCTTCAACATCATCAAGGATGATCTCGGATATATGGAATTTCTCATTGTTGTTTATGGACTCCTCCACATACTCATCAAGCGCAAGAGAGTTAAGACATGAAAACTGCTTGTCTATAAAACCTTCAGGATTCTCTATCATAAAATATACGACCATTATTCCCAGAGAGGATGCAAACCCAACCACCAGCAATTCATGGTTTATCGCCTGCACTCCCATCCCCACAAGCCAGATCAGCATCCACAGGCGGACCGAATAGACTCTTCTTTTCTTTATCCTGTCCTCAAAGGCAAAAGAACAGATCCATATAACGGATATGTTAACAGCCGTAAAAGCATATATCATGTTAATACTGAGACCATAGGTGTATACAGCCTTTCCCTGGGCATATATGTGTATGGGATACTTCATCACCAGGAAACATTCAACTATGTTTATTACGGCAAGTATTGCGGCAAGCATCTTATGCCGGTCCTTGGTCAGCATGTCAGCAAGCATATAAATAATTGCAACAAATGTTTCCGTAACAAGCATGCACACGTAAAGTTTGCATACAAAATTCACAAAGACAAGCGGCAGGATATCTCGGAAATATATTGCTATTATCGATGAAATGTCCAATGAAATATTG
>JBGUQP010000119.1:0-7047 GCA_045131145.1 Lachnospiraceae bacterium
ATAGTGGGGCCTAAAGGATGCGGTAAGACTCGTACGGCTAAGGAAAGATGCAAAACCATTATTGAATTTCAGGATGAGGAAAAGAGAGATGGCTATTTAGCGGTAGCGGAGACTTCTCCAAAACTTTTTTTGAAAAATGAAAGGCCGATCCTGTTTGACGAATGGCAGGATGCCGTTAAAATATGGGGAACTATCAGGAAGGAATGCGACGACAATCCGGAACAGGTGGGAGGATTCTATTTAACAGGTTCTTCAGCCAAGAAAATTGAGACCCCACATACAGGGACCGGAAGAATTACGGAACTTGAGATGTATCCTATGACCTTGTGGGAAACCGGCGAGACTACAGGTAAAATATCTCTTTCGGAAATAGTAGAGAATGAATCGTATGATATTGATGGTGAAATTTCCGGCTTGAGTTTGGAACAACTTTTTTTTGTGTCATGTAGAGGCGGATGGCCCAGATGTCTTGCCCTAAAGAGCGATTCTGCAAAGCTTGAAATTGCCAAAGACTATTATCGCCAGATATATCAGAAAGATATCAGCGCAATTGATGGGGTAAAAAGGAATCCGGAGTGGGCAAGGATGCTGCTTTGGTCGTATGCCAGAAATATGGCGACATGCGCAAAATTGACAAGCATTTATGCGGATGTTCAGGCAACTCAAAATGTTTCTGATCCGACCCTCTCGTCATATGCTGAAATATTGAAGCAACTCTTTGTGATAAGGGATATTGATGCCTGGACACCTCAGATACGCTCCAAAACAGCTATAAGGTCTGCTAAAAAGCACATTTTTGTGGATCCGTCCATAGGTTTGGCCGCGCTGAATATAAAACCTGGATACTTTAACAATGATCTGGATTTTTACGGTCATGTTTTTGAAAATCTGGTTTTACGTGATCTCATAGTATATGCAAGAACACACGGAGCAAGAATACTGCATTACAAGGATGATATGGGCATGGAGGCTGATGCCGTATATCAAATGGATGATGGCAGGTATGCTCTCATAGAGATAAAAGTGGGTGCAAATAAGATACCCGAGGCTGAAAAGGGACTGATCAAGTTCAGGGATGTCATAAGAAAATATAATGAGGAAGCATTAAAGAATCCTGAACACCCCAAGCCTGTTTACAGGGAGCCATCAGCGCTTATTGTAATCTGTGGAACGGTGTCGATGTCCTACACAACAGATAGCGGTGTCAGGATAGTCCCGATAGGATGCCTGAAGGATTAGATTTTTTTGATCACCATAAAAGGTTGACGATTTGAGATATTAGATTTATAGTAGTAGCGTTGAGCAAGGGTGCTCGGACTAAGGTCCGGGCACTTTTTTTTGTGCAGAGCACTTAGCGAGGTTTTGCACGAGCTTAGTGCGAGCCAGTCATCGACCCTTGGCGAGGTCTTTCACGAGCCTAGTGGAGATGACAAGCAGAGCACTTACAAATGTTACAGGGAGGCAGTGATGAAGATCGAATTTACCAAGATGCAGGGATGCGGAAATGATTACGTATATATAAACGGATTTACTCAGAAGATCGCACCGGATAAGAAGAAGGATTTCGTGATAAGGGCAAGTGATCGGCATTTCGGAATAGGATCGGACGGGGTCATCTTTATCAATCCTTCGGATAAGGCTGATTTTGAAATGGAGATGTACAATGCCGACGGCTCGAGGTCGGAAATGTGCGGCAATGGGATAAGGTGCGTGGCCAAGTACGTTTACGACCATGGGATGACCGATAAATGCGACATTACCATAGTAAGCTTCGGTAAAGTCAAGCCCATACATATAACGGTGCAGGACGGGAAGGCAGCGCTTATAAGGGTTGATATGGGGGAGCCGGAGCTGAGGGCCATAAATATCCCTGTCAAACCGGAAGATGCCATGGATCCCGCGGATGCAGAATACGAGATCGGAAAAATGCAGCAAGGAGCCGATCCCGGATCATATGAAGACAAGAGCGTAGTAAATGCGCCTATCCTTGTTGCGGGTAAAGAATATAGGATGACCTGCGTATCCATGGGCAATCCCCATGCAGTGGTCTTCGTAGACCGGGACGGATCAGGCCATTGTGATTACGGTCAAGATAAAAAGGATCGGTCTGTTTCTGATACTGATATAGCAGGAACTCATGGGGATGCAGAGGATTTTTCGATACCTGCAGGAACATTAAACAGGGCCGGCTTCCCTGATTTTAAGAAGGAAGGCGGGATAGAAAATATCGGCCCCCTCTTTGAGAACCATAAGGCCTTCCCCAACAGGACCAATGCTGAATTTGTAAGGATCGATGACAGAAATAACGTTCACATGCGGGTATGGGAGCGGGGTACGGGTGAGACCTTAGCCTGCGGCACCGGGTGCTGCGCAACGGCTGTGGCCTGCGTGTTAAACGGACTGACGGACAGATCGGTGACCGTCCATGTGCTCGGAGGCGACATACTGGTTGAGTGGGATAGAAATGATAACCATGTGTATATGACAGGCCCGGCGGTTACGGTATTCGATGGTACCATTGATTTTAGATAAAAATCATACTAAAAAGGGTAAAAAACCAATTTAGTATGATAATCGCGAAGATAAAGAATAAAACCAGCAATGCCCATAAATGAGCAAAAGGAGGAAAACCATGGTAAGGATAAATGACAACTATTTAAAACTTCCGGGAAGTTATCTCTTCTCGAACATCGGAAAAAAGGTAAATGCTTTTATTAAGGAAAATCCCGGCAAGAAGGTCATAAGGCTTGGGATAGGGGATGTGACGCAGCCCCTGACGCCTACTATAATTAAGGCCCTGCATGATGCGGTCGATGAGATGGGGGAGGCATCTGCCTTTAAGGGTTATGCGCCCGATCTTGGCTACGAATTCTTAAGGAAGGCCATTTCGGATAATGACTATAAGGCAAGGGGATGCGATATAGAACCCGATGAGATATTTGTATCCGACGGTGCCAAGTGCGACTGCGGCAACATCCAGGAGATATTTGCCCTGGATTCAAGGGTTGCGGTATGTGATCCGGTTTATCCCGTCTATGTCGATTCCAACGTGATGGCGGGCCGTGGCGGGAACTACGATCCCAAGACCGAGGGCTTTACGGATATCATATATATGCCGTGTACTGAGGAGAATGATTTTGCGCCGCAGCTGCCAAAGGAGGTTCCTGACCTTATTTATCTGTGTTTCCCCAACAATCCGACCGGGGCGGTCATAAAGAAGGAAGACCTGCAGAAATGGGTTGATTACGCCAATGAGAACGGGTCGGTCATCATATTTGACGCAGCATACGAGGCCTACATAAGGACTGGCGGCGTGCCTCATTCCGTATACGAGTGCCCGGGGGCAAAGTCATGCGCCATAGAACTTCACTCCTTCTCGAAGAATGCCGGCTTCACGGGGTTAAGGCTTGGCTATGCGGTTGTTCCGAAGGAGCTTGAGAGGGGCGGTGTCAGCCTCCATAAGCTGTGGGCAAGACGGCACGGGACCAAGTATAACGGAGCTCCATATATCGTACAGAAGGCGGGCGAGGCCGTGTATTCTAAAGAGGGGCAGAGGGAGATAAAGGGACTTGTTGACTATTACATGAGAAATGCTTCCTATATATTGGATGGTTTGCGCGAAGCGGGCTTTTCTGTGTCCGGCGGCGTGGATGCGCCGTATATCTGGCTTAAGACACCTGATGGTCTCTCGAGCTGGGATTTCTTCGATTATCTTCTTAAGGAAGCTTATGTTGTCGGAACACCGGGTTCGGGCTTCGGGCCCCACGGGGAAGGTTACTTCAGGCTGACAGCCTTCGGAAGCTACGAAAACACGGTTGAAGCTGTGGACCGGATAAGGAAACTGAAAAAATGACACATTGGTTCTGAACAGAAGTGTCACATATATAGACACAAGGAGAAAAACGGCAGTAAATTTCGATTGTGAGTATGGGTGAGGGAGAGGCGGCAGACAAAAAAGAAATAAGTCGCGATAATTTTGGACAAAAAACCAAATTCAAAACAAAATGTTAATAAAATACCGGAAATTTGGAAAATTTTACTAAATAATGCGTCATTTTGTTGCCATTAAGTGACCAATTGTGTTAAAATATAAGAGACGCGAATCGGCATGAGCGTTTAATAAATTAACACAAGGAGATGGCTGCCATGGCTAACAAGAGTAAGAAAAAAACCAACTCAAAAAAGGGAGGATCCGGGCTTAACATGAGGGGTACACTTATCATGTTTGCACTTATCCCCCTTGTTGTTGCTTCTGTAACGATAGGCATCGTGTCTATTGAGGAGAGCACCTCGGAACTGAAGAATTACACACACAATTCCCTGGTTCAGGTAGTTGAGAATGTAGGTAATTCCTTTGACACGATAACTCACAGGAATGAGGAGATCCTCAAGGCATATTCAACGGCGCCGGTATTAACGGAGGCCCTGCTTAATCCCGATGATGCCGATGTAGTGGCCAAGGCTCAGCAGTATACGCTTGATTATTTTGATAAGCTTAACGGCTGGGAAGGTCTGTATCTTGCCGACTGGGGTTCGACGGTTATAACACATCCCGCTCCTCCGGTCATCGGTAAGGTTTTAAGGGAAGGCGACAGCTTAAAGCAGCTGCAGGATTCGATGCTTAATGCAAACGGCGTATACAATACCGGTATCATGACGAGCCCGGCTTCCGGAAATATAGTTATGTCCATGTACTATCCGATCATGCATGACGGACAGCCGATAGGTTATGTCGGATGTGCTACCTATGTAAGCACTGTTGCGGCAGACATATCTGATGTATCTGGTCTCGGACTGAGCAGTGCATATGTTTACTTTGTTGATAATGTGGGCACAATGCTTTTCCATCCCGACGAGTCCAAGATTGGTAATCCGGTTGAGAATGCAGCGGTTAAGGGCCTTGTTGCCAAGCTTGAAGCCGGTGAGCATCCTGCCCCCGATCTTATAGAGTATGAATACAAGGGCGCGACCAAATACGCCGGCTACTATGTGGGCGAAGGCGACCATTATATCGCAGTCCTTACAGCTGATGAGAAAGATGTTCTCAGCGGCATAAATGCGATAAGAAAATACATAATCCTTATATGCGCTGCATGTATCATTGTTTTCGCGGTGATCGCAATGCTTGTAGAGCGTAAGATTTCCGTTCCGCTTATTCAGATATCAGAGTCACTCGAGAAGCTGAGTACCGGTGATGTTACGGTTGACTGCAAGGCACAGTCACACATCCGCGAGACAGTCAGCCTTATCCAGGCATTCAAGAATCTTAGAAATGCACTTTCAACTTCGATGCGGTCGGTTAAGAATTCCGCTTTGGTGCTTAATAATGCGATCGTAAACGTAGACGGAAAGACAGGCCATAACGTTGAATCCGTATCCCAGATCAATACGGCGATCAATGAAGTTGCAGAGACATCCCAGGCAGTTGCCGAGAATGCAACGTCCATGGCTCAGAAGGCGGCTGAGTTCGGAGAAGATATCGATATACTTAATGATAACGTTACGCAGCTTTATGATTATTCCAATATGATCAAGTCAGCCAACGACGAGGCTACCGAATGCATGAAGTCCGTATATGCAGGTGCCAATGAGTCGGTTCAGGCAATGGAGAACATCAACTCCAAGATCGCTGAGACCAACTCTGCTATAGGTGAGATAGGAACAGCGGTTCAGGCTATCGAATCAATAGCGGCACAGACCAATCTCCTTTCACTCAACGCTTCTATCGAGGCAGCCCGTGCAGGCGAGGCAGGACGAGGCTTTGCGGTTGTTGCCGATGAGATCAGGTCCCTTGCCGATTCTTCAGCGGAATCAGCCAAGGAGATCAAGCAGATCATCGAGAACGTCATCGTTCTGTCCAACGGAACGGTTGATATATCCAACAGGGTATTCGATGTAATAAGCAAGGAACAGTCGGATATCGAGCAGGCTCAGGAGAAGTTCACAGTCCTGTCCGATTCGGTTGAGGCATCCATCGATATGATCAACGCGATCAGAAACATGGCAGGGCAGCTTGACCAGATCAAGGGTGACTTTGCCAACGCAACGACAGACCTTGGCGCAATATCCGAAGAGCTGGGCGCTTCCGCACAGGAAGTTGCGGCATCCTGCCAGACGGTTACGGATGCATGTACCGATACCCAGAATTCAACCAGCGAGATGCGCAATATCAATGATGATATGAGCGCGGCTATAGAGTTCTTCAGGCTTGAAGACAATTCGTGATCAAGATTTCATAGCTGTTCAGAAATAGGACATAAGGAGAAACAAGGCGTTATAGGCAAAACCTATAACGCCTTATTATTTTCATGTATTAGACAGAAATTCCCTCCTGTTTTATGATTGCATCAGAAACAAAACCGGTTTGAAATTAGTAAACAGATAAATTAGTAAACTGATAAAATACAGGAGGGTAAAGAGATGAGTGATTACAGATTTGAGACATTACAGTTACATGTAGGACAGGAAGAGCCGGATCCGGCATCGGATGCAAGGGCGGTTCCCATTTACCAGACAACATCATATGTTTTTAAGGACAGCGCAAGTGCGGCAGCCCGCTTCGGACTCGCAGAGGTCGGTAATGTATACGGAAGTATAACCAATTCAACACAGGCAGTTTTAGAGCAGAGACTTGCAGCCCTGGAAGGCGGAACATCAGCTCTTGCGGTTGCATCCGGTGCGGCAGCCATCACATATGCACTTGAGGCACTGGCACTCGGCGGCGGACATATAGTAGCTCAGGAAACCATATACGGTGGAAGTTACAACCTGCTTGCCAACACGCTCTCTCAGCTTGGAATAGAAACAACCTTCGTAGACGTTCATGATCTTAAGGCAGTTGAAGCAGCAATAAAGGATGAGACCAGGGCAGTATACCTTGAGACCCTCGGCAATCCGAACAGTGATATTCCGGACATCGATGCGATCGCGGAAATAGCTCACAAACACGGACTTCCCCTTGTAATAGACAACACATTCGGAACTCCTTATCTTATAAGGCCCATCGAGCATGGCGCAGACATAGTTGTTCACTCGGCAACCAAGTTC
>JBGUQP010000120.1:0-4861 GCA_045131145.1 Lachnospiraceae bacterium
AGGATTCAGTTCCCTTGCATAAGCCATGACAGCAGGCACCCGGACATTGTTCGATATCTTGTTTGTATCCCTGTAATGGACCGCAACATAGATTATCCCTTCGACCGTAAGAGCATTTAGGGTGTTTACCGCCTGATCAACGGCATCCCTTATCATCTCCTCTTCCCTGAACCATTTATCCGACCACCTGGCATAAAGACGCAGGTTCTGAAGGACTACCATATAGCCCTTGGCCTCAAGGTACTTCATAATGCCTTCGACTATATCCGGCGTCGTGAACTGGGCCATATCCTCGACAATGACTCCGATCACACCGGACCTGCCGTTTCTTAATCCCTTGGCGGATGAATTCAGCTTGAAACCGTGTTTATCAACCGCAGCACGTATCTTCTCTTCGGTTTCCGGCTTCGTCTTCTTTCTTCCGTTAAGAACATTTGATACTGTCGCTATCGAAACACCGCACTCACGTGCAATGTCCTTTATAGTCATTGCTTTTGCATCCCTCATATTGCACACCCACAGAACGAACTATTTTACCCTCAGTTCCAGTACACTAGCAGCCGGAAGCCTGAAAATGATCTTATTGCCCTCTGCCTTGTAATCCGTAAATTTCCCGACTGCGACCTTATCAGGTTCCTCAAAGGTATTCTTATCACGCGGATCGGAACCCTTAAGTATGTTGGCCTCAAGGACCTCGTATGACTTCTCATTGGTAAGCTTTATAGTAATATCCTCATCATCCGTCATCGACAGGTTGTTAAGGGTTACCGTTATGATCCCGTCCTTAACCGATACCGATTCGGTAACACCGGGAACCATACGGTCCTCTGAAATTCCTGCCTTCTTATCACCCGATAATGAAGATTCAAGAAGCTTAGCACCCTGATGATGCTTAAACATCTTAAATACAAAGTAGGTAGGAGTCTTTATCATCTTCTCTCCCTCAGTCAGGATCACCGACTGGAGGACGTTCACAAGCTGGGCGATGCAGGCAAGCTTAACCCTGTCACAGTGCTTGTTGAAGATATTTAAGGAAATACCTGCAACAAGTGCATCCCTCATGGTATTCTGCTGATAGAGGAAGCCCGGATTGGTGCCTTCCTCGACCAGGAACCAGGTTCCCCATTCATCAACCGACATACCTACCTTCTTATCGGGATCGTACTTATCCATGATCGCGCCGTGGCGCCTTATAAGCTCTTCGATATGATGGGCTGCCCACAGGGTCTTATACCACAGTTCTTCATCAAACTCGGTGGCACTTACCTTGGGAAGCCATCCCTCGGGCAAGGTATAATAATGAAGGGACAGAAGGTCCATGAAACCGTGGCTTGCCGGATCAACATGCTTATAGCAGGTCTCCATCACCTCGTCGGTCCACCAGTAATCCTCCGAATTGGCCCCGCAGCATATCCTCATAATGGGATTCTCCGGATCATACTGGCGGATGAAGGTCTGGTACCTTCTGTATTCGTTGGCGTAGTACTCGGGTGTCATGTTTCCGCCGCAGCCCCAGTTCTCATTGCCCACACCGAAATAATCAACCTTGAAGGGTTCCTCATGTCCGTTCTTCTTACGAAGGTCGGACATAGGTGACTGTCCCTTAAGAGTCATATACTCGATCCATTCGGACATCTCCTGTACGGTTCCGCTTCCCACATTTCCATTAATGTAGGTTTTGCATCCAAGCTGGCGGCAGAGTTCCATGAACTCATGGGTTCCGAAGGAATTATCCTCGGTAACACCACCCCAGTTGGTATTGATCATCTTCTTACGGTCCTTCTTGTCACCGATACCGTCCTTCCAGTGATATTCATCCGCAAAGCAGCCTCCGGGCCAGCGAAGAAGCGGTATACCCATCTCCTTAAGGGCATCCACGACATCCTTCCTCATACCGTTTACGTTGGGAATGTCGGAATCCTCACCTACATAAAGGCCTTCATATATACATCTTCCCAGATGCTCCGAGAAATGACCGTATATCTCGGGAGCTATGGTATCAAGTTCCCTGGTTTCGTTGATAGTAAGCTGAGTCATATGTTTCCTCCTGATGTCGTTATTATTGATTTACCAGTGGTGCTTAGGACAGTGAGCGTCCTTCTTCATACTTCTTACAAGACAGTAGCAGCCGCAGGCCAGGCAGGTACCCGTGGAATTCTTATCGCATCCTTCACAGGTCTTCATCCTGTCCTTAATAAGGTCTTCTCCCGCCCGCTCTCCTTCCGGCATCAGCCGGTAGAGCTTATCCGCGTAGGTTCCGACATCCTGCGGTATCGATGCTATGATGTCACACATCCTGCAGAAGCGGTACTCCTGTCCTTCAATATGTCCCATTTATTGTACCCCTGCCCCCTACTGGCCATAGTACGCATTTGCTCCGTGCTTGCGGTTGAAGTGCTTCTCCTTGATGTTGTCGGGAGCAGGCTTTACATCATGATTTATAACTTCGGTAAGCCTTGCCATCCGTGCAACCTCTTCAAGTACAACCGCATTGTGGACTGCCTCATCTGCATCCTTGCCCCAGGTGAAGGGTCCGTGATTCTTACACAGGACAGCCTCCGTATACCTGTGGTCGATTCCCCTCTTCTCGAAGGTCTCGATTATAACAAGGCCGGTGTTCTTCTCATAGGCCTCGTTTATCTCCTCATCGGTAAGGTTCCTTGCGCAGGGGATGGGACCTAAGAAATGGTCTGCATGTGTCGTCCCGTAAAGAGGGATGTCCCTTCCTGCCTGAGCCCATGCGACAGCCTCGGTCGAATGGGTATGAACGATACCGCCTATCTCGGGATAGCGCTTATATAATTCAAGATGGGTTGCCGTATCGGAAGAGGGCTTGTACTTACCCTCGACCTTATTGCCCTCAAGGTCCATTACAACCATGTCATCGGGACTTAAGGTGTCGTAATCAACGCCGCTGGGTTTAATTACAAAATAACCCGATTCCCTGTCTATGCCGGAAACATTGCCCCAGGTATAGATGACAAGGCCCTTGCGGACAAGTTCCATATTTGCTTCATATACGTCTTTCTTAAGTTGTTCTAACATTTCTATTTATCTCCTTTTCTGTTCATGATCCTATGTGCTGACCCGGATCATATTACAAAGAGCTTACCTGCAGCTTCCTGAGCCGGAAGTGTCTTCCTGTAAGCATCCGTGTATTCATCAAAGCCCTTAACATCTGCGGGATCGGGATTAACGACCTCGCCCGCATCCTGGCCGAATACCTTGTCGGCGAGGAAAGCAGCAAGATCCGTACCCTTGCCGTTTAACATATATGCCGCAAGTATAGCCATACCCCAGGGGCCGCCCTCGCCTGCTGTCGTCATAACGGCTACAGGTGCGTTCATGGCTGCTGCAAGCATCTTCTGTCCGACACCCTTGGTCTTAAAGAAACCGCCGTGTCCGTAGAGCATATCAACCGGAACCTTCTCCTCCTTAAAGAGGATATCGCATCCGATCTTAAGGGTTGCAAGAGATGCATAGAGATGAGTCCTCATAAAGTTGGCAAGCGTGAACCTGGCATCGGGTGTCCTTATGAACATGGGACGTCCCTCGTTAAGACCCGTTATTGCCTCACCTGCGTTATAGTTATATGCAAGCAGGCCGCCGCAGTTCTTGTCACCCTCAAGAGCCTTATTGTAGAGCACCCAGTAGAGCTGGCCCATATCAACCTTATTGCCCTTGGCTTCTTCATATTCCTTGAAGATATTTACCCATCCGTTAAGATCTGTTGTACCGTTGTTGCAGTGAGCCATGGCAACGGGCGATCCGTCGGGAGTCGTTACCATATCAAGCTCCTCATGTCTCTTGTTAAGCGACTTCTCAAGTACTACCATTGCGAAGAAGGAAGTACCTGCGGATACGTTGCCGGTCCTGACTTTGACCGAATTGGTCGCAACCATTCCGGTACCTGCATCGCCCTCGGGAGGACACATGGGAATACCTGCTTCGAGGTCACCCTCGGGATCAAGATATGCAGCGCCTTCAGCCGTAAGAGTTCCCGCATCATCGCCTGCATTAAGCACCTTGGGAAGGATATCGGCAAGCTTCCATGAAAAGCCCTTATCCGAGATAAGCTCATCGAAGGATGCCATCATCTTCTTATCATAATCAAGAGTACCGTCACCTATGGGGAACATACCCGATGCTTCACCGACACCCATGACCTTGCATCCGCTAAGTTTATAGTGGATGTAGCCTGCAAGAGTCGTAAGGAAATCGATATCCTTAACATGGTCTTCACCGTTTAATATAGCCTGATAAAGGTGGGAGATAGACCAGCGCTGAGGCACGTTAAAGTCAAACCTCTCGGACAGTATGCCTGCTGCCTCGCCGGTTATCGTATTGCGCCAGGTCCTGAAGGGAGCAAGCAGCTTATCGTTATCATCAAAGGGAAGGTAACCGTGCATCATGCCCGATATACCGATGGCCCCGACCTTCTTAAGGGTCACCCCGTACTGACTCTTAACATCCTCCTTAAGGGACTTATAGCATGACTTAAGTCCGTTATCGATATCGTCAAGACTGTAGGTCCATACACCGTCCACGAACCTGTTCTCCCAGTCGTGGGAACCCTGTGCTATAGGCTTAAACTCATCGTCTATAAGCACTGCCTTGATACGGGTCGAACCAAACTCGATACCCAGTACTGCTTCACCTTTGCCGATTAATTCCGCTGCGTTACTCATGTTTTTTCCTCCTAATATAAAAAATGTCTTAGATGAGCTCAAAATCCAGAAGGCTTAAGTTACTCTCGCCCCTGAACTTAAAGTAGAGCGCATAGACTCCGTCTTCTATATTAACACAAGTTTTTCCTTTTACATAGCCATTAACTGAAGTAACTTTTATGGCTCCCAAAAGA